>NZ_JACBIU010000019.1:0-91184 GCF_013839555.1 Nocardia sp. GTS18
GCGGCCCCTCAGGGGCCGCGCTCGAGCGCGCCAGCGCTCCAACAAACACAGCCCAATACCTCCGTGGTGCACAAAAACACAAAGGTGGTTTCCACACCTCCCTGGTGCACAAAACACCAAGGTGGTCCCTTTCAGCTGCAACCCCGGCACATAACCGAACCACCCCAACCACACGAAAAAGCCCCACTCCACGAATGGAGCGGGGCTTCTACAGCGAGCCTCTACTTCGGCTTGTCAGCCCAGACAGTAGTACCGTCCGGCGCCTGCAGCACCTGCAGCAGTTCCCAGCCAGCGACACCCATAACAGGCCCACCGACGGCGATCATGCCGACGATGCCGCCAACGGCAGCACCGACCGTCAAGCCGGGAATGCACAGCGGAATGGTCACGACGCACCCGATCACCGCGCCGATGGCGGTGCCGACGAAGGTGCCGATCGCGGTGCCGATGCTGAACTTCGAGGAGAAGTCGTTGATCGCCTTCTGGTTCTCCTGCGCCGACGCGATCTCCTGGCCCTGCAGGACCGGCTTGACCGGCTTGGCGGCGACCGGCGCGGCGACGATCTCGACACCCTGCGGCTTCTCCGGGGTCAGCTCGAGCACCTTGGAATCCTTGACAACCTCGACCTTGGTCGGGATGTCGGTGCCGTTGATGGCAAAGTTGATCGGCAGCGCCACCACCACGTTGCCTGTGGTGTCCTTGATCTCGGCGACCTTGGTCTTCGGCGCCTCCGGGGTCTCGCCCTCCTGCTCGACAATCGAGAAGGTGCCATTCTGAAGGGTGGCGACCACGGTCTTGTCGACCAGCTTCACCGAGTACTTGATGCCCTCGGGCGCCACGGGCTCAGCATGCGAGGTCCCAGCGGCCACCGTCATGGCCCCGATAACCAAGGCGGCACCCGCAACGGTTTTACGGATGTTCATTGAAGTTCCTATCCATCAGGTGTGGTGCGGCGTGCGATCAAGCGACACGCGAGACTCGTCAAGCGGACGCACCCTTGTGAGATGCTCCCAACTTCTCCCCGAGCAGTGTGAAGACCGGCACAGCAGACAGAACGTCTGGAGCCTAGTAGACCGAAACCCCTGATGCCAGCACAGTTTCCAGGGGCATGGGTGAGGCTGCCCTAACCCATCGCGTCGGCAGACGAGGTTTCCCATGCTCAATCACAAACACGACCCGACCGGGTCAAACATGCTAGTGACATACATCACATAATCAGCGGTACGTACGGCTGTTCAGGGACCGCCCCGGCAACCTGCCCGCAAGAAAATCGACGGCGAATCCGAGGACACCGATCACCAGGATGATGGCGACCACCTGATCGTAGGCGAGCTGGTCACGGGCGTTGAGGATCTGGTACCCGAGTCCCGATCGCACACCGAGCATCTCGGCGGGCACGAGCACGATCCAGGCCGTGCCGAGCCCGAGCCGCAGCCCGGTACGAATGTGGTCGCGCACGGCCGGAATGATGACAACGCGCAGTTGCTCGGCCCGGGTCGCGTGGAACGAGCGCGCCACGTCGAGGAAGCCGCGATCGATGGCGTGCACCCCCGCCACTGTGTTCAGCATGATCGGCCACACCGCCGCCGCGGCGACGAGGAAGTACACCGGTTGGTTGCCGATGCCGAACACGGCGATGGCGATCGGGGTCCACGACAGCGGCGAGATCATCCGCAGGAACTGCACCACGGGCGAGGCGGCCTGTTCGATCCGGGTGCTGAGCCCGATCAGCAACCCGATCGGCACGCCGAGCACGGTGGCGATCGCGAGCCCGATCAACAACCGCCACAGGCTGATTCCCGCGTCGGCGACGAGCACACCGCGTTCGTGCAGATCGGCGATGGCGGGCAGCACGTGCTGAGGCGCGGTGCGGCGCAGCAGCGAGTGTTCCGGGGAGAACACCGTGGTCGCCGTCCACCACAACCCGACGGTGACGAGCACGGCGAGCACCGGCGGCCACACCCTGGCCAGGACCGAGCGCGAGACGGTCGAGCCGGTTTTCGGTGGGGCTTGGGTCGTTGTAGTCACAGCAGGTGCACCTGTTCAGTTCGGTCGAGGCCGGTGAGCCCGAACGCTTGTTGCCCACCCTGTGCGGCAAGGGAATTCAGCACGAAGGTGTCGTCGACGAGCTCGCTGTGCGCGCGGGCCGGGTCGAGGGTGTCGAGGAAGCCCCGGTCGCCGTCGACGACGGTCTCGTGCATCTCCTCGACCAGCCGCCGGGTGAAGCTCGGGTACGGGTAGGGCTGGAACCCCACCAGCTGCGGCGACCAGTCGGGCCGCTGGAACTGATAGGGCGGGTTGGGGTAGGCGAGCGCGGTCCGTACGGCGGGCAAGGGTTGCGGTAGGTAGCTGCCGGTGGTGAGCGCTTCCGCGGCGCGCGGCCGGTCGGTGCCGATGCGTAGCTGCGCCGCGACCACCGCGTCGGTGACGGCTTGGACGGCGTGCGGTCGTTCGGCGATCACGTCGTCGCGGGTCACTAACACGCAGCAGGCATGTTCACGCCACACGTCACCGAGGAACACGTGAATGCGCCCGATCTTCTTGATCTGGGCGATGGCGTTGAACGGGTCGGCGACCACATAGCCGGAGATGGACCTGTTGGCCAGGGCGGGAACCATGTCCGACGGACTCATCACGATGAGCTCGACGGTCCGTTTGGCGCGCGAGGCAGTCCGGCGAACCACGGGTGTGATGTCGTGGGCGCGCAGGAGTTTCTGCAGCACGATGTTGTGGATCGACCACCAGAACGGAATGGCCACCTGGGTGCCGATCAGCTGTTCCAGCTCGGTGATGTCGGGTGCGACGGTGAGCGCCGACCCGTTGGTGTGGTTCCACCCGAGCACCCGCACATTCGCCCCGAGCACCTGCCGCAGCTGAATCGCCATGGGCATCAACAGGTGCGCCACATCCACCTGTCGTGAGACGAACGCTTCCGCCAGCCCCGACCAGCTGCGGAACATCACCGGTTTGGCGCTGCTCACCGACCCTGCGGGGTAGAGGTGTGCCGAGTGCGCGATCAGCAGCGGTGCCGCGTCGGTGATCGGCAGGTACCCGATCCGCAGTGCCTGTTCGCGCCGTTGCCCGGCGCCTGCCGCGCTGCGGACCAGGTCGGCCGACCCGTAGAGCCCGGCGGCCGCGGTGAGTCCGGCCGCTCCGGCGAGCAGGTGACGTCGTGAAAGCCCGCTCACGACACCACTACTTCGTCCGGGTGGTACTGCCCGAGAATATCGGCGCGCAACGCGTCGCCGCCGTCGCGCACCTCGGTCCATTCGCGCCGGATGCGGCCCTTGTCGAGCAGCACGATGCGGTCGGCCAGATCCATCGCCTCGTCGACGTCGTGGGTGATGAGCACGACCGTCGCCTCGATCTCGGAGACGAGTTCGGCCAGCCACTTCCGCAGGTCCAGGCGGGTGGCCGGGTCGAGCGCGCTGAACGGTTCGTCGAGCAGCAGCAGCCGGGGCCGGGTGGCGGCGGCGCGCAGCACTGCGACGCGCTGCGCCTGCCCGCCCGACAGCTCGCCGGGGTACCGCTGCGCCAGCGCCCCCAATCCGAAACGGGCAAGCAGGATTTCGGGGTAGTCCTTGTCGAACTCGCGCCGGTGCGCGGCGAACCGGCCGGCGAGCGAGATGTTGTCGATGACGGTGAGCCAGGGCAGCAGCAGCGCCTGCTGGAAGACCACCCCGGTACGCGGGCGGGCGCCGTCGGTGCTCCAGCTGATGGTTCCGGTGGTCAGCTGTTCGAGTCCGGCCAGCACGCGCAGCAGCGTCGATTTGCCGCTGCCGCTCGGACCGAGCACGGCGAGGAATTCACCGCGGTCTACGTGGAAGTCCACGTCGTCGAGCACGGTGCTTTCGCCGAATGTCTTGCCACCGCCGTCGACTTTCAGTTCCCAGATACTCAATTCGGCCGTCTCTCGAGAAAAGTGTCACCAAGGGCCGCGCGCACCGACGTCGGCGCCGGTGCGCGCGGAGTGCCTACGCGCCTTTGACGCCGGTCAGGCGGGTGTACATGCCGCCGTGCAGGTAGTCGACGACCACATCGGTCAGCCGGTCACGGAAGACCTGCTCGAACGGGTGCAGCTCCCGGAAATGCGATCCGACGATGCCCGACTTCACGAAGTTGTAGCCGTTGATCGGGTACCGGCTCAGCCCCGACGTGCGCGGCAGCGCGTCGATGATGCGCACCTGGGTGCCCGGCGTGAGGTTGCCGAGCAGTTCGGCCAGCTTGTCCGACGGGTGCGGCACACAGCTGAACGCGATGCAGCTGAACAGGACGTCCACGTCCTGGTTCACGGGCAGTTCGGCGATGTCCTCGGTGAGCAGAGTGACGTTGGGCCAATGGTTCTCGTCGACCCGCTTCTGCGCCTTGGCGAGGATGGCGGCGTTGTTGTCCACCCCGATCACGTGCCCGGTCGGTCCGACGGCGGAGAGCAGCGCCGGGAAGGCGAGGCCGGTGCCGCACCCGAGGTCGGCCACCTTCTTTCCGGTGAGGTCGAGGCCTTCGACCAGGCCCGGATGCAGTTTGTCGATGCCACCGAGCGACAGGAACCACGCCGTCCGGTCGTAGATGGGGGCCGCGATGTCGTACCGCTCTGCGAATTTCATGCGAATCTCTCAGATCTCTCGTCGGTGGGTTATCGGGGGGTGAGCCGGACGTTGAAGCCGCCCTTGATCATCGGCGCGAGGCCGGGGTCTTCCACGAGCTGCCAGTTCGGCGGGAGCTCGATCTTGTAGCGGCTGAAGATGAGCGCGACCAGGTACGGCGCGATGAGGTAGCCGAGCTGTGCGCCGGTGCAGCGGTGCGGGCCCGCGCCCCAGGCCAGGTAGTGCAGCACGCGCGGCTGGTCGACCCGCTTGCTCTGGTCGTAGAAGCGTTCGGGGTCGAACACATCGGGGTCGGTCCACCAGCGCGGGTCGCGGTGGATCGTCGAGATCGGCACGCCGAGCATGGTGTTGGGCGCGATGTCGTAGCCCTGGTAGTTCGCGCCCCGCGCGGTGAAACGCAGCAGCAGCGGAAGGCCCTGCATGCGCATGCCTTCCTCGAAGCACGCCTTCACCCAGTGCATGCTGCGCACCGATTCGATGGTCGGCTTGGACAGGTCGACCGAGCTCGCCTCTTCGACCAGCCGGTTCTTGGCTTCCTCGGCCAGGCAGGTGCGCACGACGGTCTGGGTGATGGCGCCCGCCGTCGTGCCGTAGGAGGCACTGGTCATGGTCGCCACGTCGAAGCACAGGTCCCAGAACGTCATCGGGGTCTTGAGCTTCTTGTATCCGGCGAGCATGCCGTCGAGCACGTCGTTGTAGGTGCCGAGCGACGGCGAGTTCTGCCGTTCGACCACCCGGTCGCGCACGATCTTGCCGGCTGAGTACACCGCCCACGGCCGGATCTTGTACCGGCCCCAGGGGCGAACCAGATTCGGCGGATCCGCGATCTTCAGCGTGGAGCCGAGGAATTTCGTGAACGTCGACAGACCGTCGTGCAGATCGTGAATTTCCTTGGGCGTGAACGGTTCTGTGAAGGTCTGGGCCAGCACGCCGCGCAGCAGTGTCTGGAAGATAGCCTCTTGCAGGTCGGTCACACCGTCGGCATCGGTCGCGGCGGCGATATTCGACTCGAGGCTGGTCAGGTAGGCATCGGCATTGGCGTGGAAGGTGCTCTTGAGGCCGTCGCGGGTCACCAGCGGGCTGACGATGCGTCGCCGCTCGCGGAACAATTCGCCCTCGATGAAGGACAATCCGTTCTGCCGCTTGGCAATTGCCGGGTGGTAGTTGCCGAATTTGCTGTAGTCGCCGGAGGTGTCGCCCATCGCCGCGTGCGCGTCTTCGGGATTGGCGATCACCACCAGGTCGCGCAGCGGCAGTTTGATCCGCACCACATCGCCGTACTGGCGCACCGCGTCACGCAGGAACTTGTTGCGGTCCTTGGCGTATTCCGGATAGGAGCCCATGATCCGGTGGCCGGGCGGACCGGGCAGGTGCCGGTTGGAGAGCCTGCGACTGGTGATTCCGGTGACGGATGGCACCTTCTCCGCCGTGGCGTGGGGACATTTCTCGGTCATCACAAACCTTTCCTCTTACGGAAGACGTGGGCACGGACCAGCCCGCCGAGGTGCCGGGCCGTGGATTCCAGTTCCAGGCCGGCGTTCTCGCAGCGCGCGAGGGTGTGTTCGACGCCGCGATCGAGTTCGACTTCTCTGGTCATGTGGGCGACGGAATCCATGCCCGCGATGGCGGCGGCACCGCGGATGAGTCGCAGCCGCAGCTTCAGCAGGTTGCGCAGCAGCGGACTGTCGGGCATGGCGAGTTCGATCAGCAGGAACCGCCCGTCGGTGCGCAGCACCCGCACCGTTTCGGCGAGCGCGGCGGCGGGGTCGTCCATGTCGTCGAGGGCGAAACACATCACGGCGGCGTCGAAACTCGACGACGGGAAGTCGAGCGATTCCGCGCTGCCGAGGGCGAGCTGCCAGTCGTTGCTCGGCCGCTTGCGCCGCAGCCGGGCGAACTTCTGTGCGGCGACGGCGAGCATCTGCTCGTTGAGGTCGACGGCCACATACGACAGGCGAAGCGGGTACACGGCCGCCAGCGCGGCCCCGATCTCGGCCGTTCCGGCGGCGATGTCGAGCACTTCCGCGCCCGGCCGCAGGTCGAGCGCGCGGACGGCGCGGCGGCGCAACCGTTTGTCGCCGCCGAGGGTGAGCAGCGAGTTCACCGCGTCGTAGCGCGGTGCGATTCGGGTGAACATGGCCTGCGGGGTGGCGGGGCGTGTTCCGGCCATCGCGATCTCCTCGGGTTTCACCGGCGCGGGTCGGCGCGGCGCGCGACGCGCACCGCCTTCTCCGCGCCGAAGGCCAGCAGGGTGGACAGGGCGCCGGTGCGGGCGTTCTTGCCGTCGCGGGCCCACCCGGTGAGCAGGCCGGCGAATTGGCGGATGTGCGCGCGGCCGGCGAGCACGGGTGCTTCGGCGGCGGGGATTCTGGCGTCGATCAGCGTCGGCCCGTCCCCGGCGAGTGCGGTGCGGAAGGCGTTGCCGAACTCCTTGGCGGAGCGCACCGTTGTCGCGCGCACGCCGCAGTGCCTGGCGAACCCGGCGAAGTCGATTTCGTGGAAGCCCGACGCACGGTCGGGCCAGCCCATGATCCAGCTCTCGAATTTGATCGCGGCCAGGGCGTTGTTGTTGAACACCACGATCACCAGCGGCGAACGTACGTCGGCGGCGTTGCGCAGTTCGGCCAGGGTGATGCCGATACCACCGTCGCCGACGATCGCCACGGACACCTCGTCGGGGTGACGCACGGCCACGTCGACGGCGGCGGGCACCGCGAATCCCATGGTCGCGAACGAGGCGGTCCACAGGTAGCGGTGGGCCGAGCGCACGTAGCGGTAGGCCCAGAGCGTGTTGATGCCGACGTCGACGCTCAGGGTGGACGGCTTGTCCAGGTGCGCCAGTTCGCTGTCGATGATCTGGGCAACCGTGGCGGCGCGCAGCTTGCGTGCGCTCTCCCTCGGCTTGCGGCGCGGCCGTTCGGTGGCTTCGGGTGCGCCGCGTTTCTCGCCGAGCAGACCGACAAGTGCTTCGAGAGTTTCGCGTGCGTCACCGAGCAGCCCGACCGAATCCGACGGCAGGCGAAGGAAGGTGAGCGGATCGGTGTTCACCGAGATCACCGGGTTGTGGCCGACCATCTCGAAAGCCGAACCGCGCCAGGACACTCCGATCACGATGACGAGCCCGCTACGCCGGACCCGCTGCATGGCGTCGTCGGTCCCGGAGGTTCCGACCAGTCCCGCGCAGTGTTCGCCGACCACGTCGGCCGCCAGCGCACCCATCGTGCAGTAGAGCGGACTGCCTGTGCGGGCGGCCAATTCGACGAGTTCACGTCGCGCACCCGCCGCCCCGCGCCCCACGATGATGGAGATGTCCTCGGCGGCGCCGATGAGTTCGGCGGCCCGCACGATGTCCTCGGGTGCGGCGGTGGCGCGGCCGGGCAGCCCGATCAACGACGGTGGGATCGCGAACGACCGAGCGCTGTCCACGAGGGCGCCGCTGTCGCGGGCGGCGATGGCCGTGCGTGTCACGTGGATGTGGGTGACGCCGCGGCCACCACCGGCGATGGTCGCGAACGCGTCGCGCAACCGGACCGCGTCCTTGGCACCACCGTCGAGAACCACCGAGACGGCGGCGATATCGGCGAGCACGTCGACGGGATCGAGCAGCCAGGGTGTGGTCTCGACGGAGACCAGCACCACGGACGCGTCGTCGAAGGCGGCGTCGTAGAGCCCGTTGAGCTGGCCGAGGAGTTCGGCGGGCGAGGTCACCACCGCGCAGGAGGTGGTTCCGTCGGCCTTGTACGCCGCGGTCGCCCGCATGGCCGCGGCCTGCACATCGGCGACGACATGCAGGTCCAGCTCAGCCGTGGCACCTAGCCGCGCGCGGCTGTTCTTCGACAGATACGCGGAGCCGACGCCCCGGTGCGCGAGTGCCGCGAACAGATCGGTGACGTAGTCGACGACATCGACATCCGGTGCCGGAGCGGGCCGGTCGTCCTCGAGCGCCGAGGTGAGGACGAGCGCCGGACCGTGCCGGTCCTCGCTCAGGCGGGACCGCAGTTCGGTGGCGTCACCGGCCCAGAACACCCCGATACCGAATGCCTTGGCCAGGTCGCTCACCGGCACACCGGGCTCGGCCCGGCATACCACGGTGACGGGCACGTCATACCTTGCGGCAGTGGAGAATTCGGAGATGTACTGGTCGAGCGAGTCCAGGTCGGTGAGCGCGTAGGAGCGAGCACCGTTCGCGAGGGCCAGGCCGATGGCCAGCGGCAGCGCGGAACCCTCCGCCTCGAAATTCCAGGAACTGTGCAGCTGCGCGCGCTCACCGAGGTAGCGGTGGGCGAGCTCCCTCGTCGCCCCGGGATCGACGGCCACCGAGGCACCGGCGAGCGCGTCGGCGAGCACACCCCAGCCCTCGGGTGCGTTCGGATCCGCCGGTGCGACAGGGGCACTCGCCGCAGGTGGGGTACCGCGCCTGCTCCACACGGCCGACACGAGCGCGTGCAGGATCTGCGGGACCTCCCCCGCGATCCCGATCCGCCTGCTCTCCTCGTCGAACCCCGACGTGGCCACATCGGTGATCTCGAGCAGCAGCTCGAGCGACGGAAAGTGCCGTGCCACACCGGCGGTCGGCCTGCCGATCAACAGCACCTGCCGGGCGTCGGACTCCTCGATCGGCGGCACCGACCAGTCCGGAATCCCCGCTTCGGGCAGGGCTGCGATCGGCACACCCAGCGCGTCCGCGAGCAGCAGCGCACAGTCCGCGACCGCCGTGCCGCCCGCGCCGAGCACGATGACACCCGGTGCGGAGCAAAGGTATTCGGCCAGATCTTCGACGCGCTTCTTGTCCACGTCGGGCGCTGTCCGTGCGCCGAACCGGTACGGGCTCTGTTGCTCGAGCCCCTCGATGGGGGAGTTGAGCACATCGGACGGCACGGCGAGGTGCGCGGAGGTCTGTTCGAGCCGCACCGACAGCACTGTCTGATCGAAGACGGCGAGCTGATCGGGCGAGACGATGTCGGTGGAGCGCCACGTTCCGTCACGGAACAGTCGCGCCGAGTCGATCTCCTGGAACGATTTCGTGCCGATCTCGGCACGCGCCACCTGCCCGGAGATGGCCAGCACCGGCAGCCGGTCGTAAAGCCCGCCGTACACGCCGGGCAACAGGTGGGTGGCGCCTGGACCGGCCGTGCCGAAGCACACTCCGAGGGTGCCCGGCCCCTGCGCGTAACCGACCGCCATCCAGGCGGCGGCACTTTCGTGACGCACCGCGATCAGCTCGATTTCCGGCCGCCGTCCTACCGCGTCGACCAGGCAGTTCACCGATTCGGCAGGCATGCCGAACAGGTAGCGCACGTCGTGGCCGATCAGCCGGTCGACGAGGGCGTCGGCGAACCGTGGCCGCCCGAGCACGTCGGCGCCCAGGTTGGTGTTCATCTGCATGTCAGTGCCTCCACTCGTCTGTATCCCCGCGCGAGTACGTCGACGACGTCGGCGAGGTGCCCCCTGGCAGGAACCGTGATCCGGACGCCCGCGTCCGGGTAGCAGCGCACCGCGATGCCCGATTCGGCGAGGTGCGCCACGAGTGCCGCCGGATTCGGTGTCGGCACCCAGACGAAGTTGCCGGACGAATCGGGCACGTCGATGCCGTGGCCGCGAATGGCCGCGACGAATTCAGTCCGCACCGCGATCACCGAATCGACCTGCGCCTCCAGCTCGTCCACCACGCCGAGCGAGGCGACGGCCGCGGCCACCGCGAGCCGGTTCACCCCGAACGGCATCGCCATCGAGCGGCAGGCGCCGATCAGGTCACCGTGTCCGACCGCGTAACCCACGCGCAGGCCCGCCAGCCCATACGCCTTCGAAAAAGTACGAAGCACAACAAGATTGGGATGTTCCTTGGCCATTCGCAGGGCCGCCGACCGGTCGTTGTCCCGGTCGAATTCGATATACGCCTCGTCCACCACGACGACCGTGTGCTCCGGCACCCGCGCCAGTACCTGCTCGATCTCCTCGGGCGTCACCTGTTCACCGGTCGGGTTGTGTGGTGAGCAGATCAGGATCGCGGCCGCGTCGTCGCCCGCCGCGTCGACCATCTCCGTCAAGGGTTGCCATCGATTCGGTGTCCCGGTCACCGGCACCGCGATACCGCCCGCGCCGAGGACCACCCGTTCGTAGGCGTCGAAGGCGGGCACCGCGTACACGACCCGGCCACCGTGGCCGGCGACCCAGCGCAGCAGATAGGCGAGCACGCCGACACTGCCCGGCCCGACGACGACTTGATCTGGGGTGCAGCCGGCGAATTCAGCAATGGCACTGCGCAAATCGCCGTACGCGGCGGCAGGGTAGGCGGCCGCGTGTTCCACCTCGTCGGCGATCGCGGTGCGCACGCTCGGCAGGGGCGCGAAGGGCAGCGCGTTGTTGGACAGGTCGAGCGCGGCCGCCGAGGTATCGGCCTCCTCACCGGATCGATATTCGTCGAGTAATACCGTGTCGCGCACCACCGTCATCCTTTCCGCCGTCACCCGATGTCTTCCTTTTTCCGGGTATCGAGTTTCAGCGCGTCCATAGCGAAAATGACCACCAGAGATCCAGCGACGACCAGCAGCGAGGAAATCGAGGGATCGGCCAGCAACACCCAGGTCGACAGATATCCGGTCGATACGATCATGTCGAATCGCAGCATGTTGTTCGCCGACTGATTGTCGTCGCGCAGGATCATCCGCGCGCCCTGCACACATGCCACCGGGAACCAGGCCAAAGCGAACAAATACTTCGCTTCGAATTGTCCGGCGACCACCAGGAAAAGCGGCCCGAGATAAACGAGAACAGTGGCGGCGGCAGCAGCGACAGCCGCCTGCTGCCGTGTCGCGAAAATGGTGGCCGAGGTCGACAACCCGGCTTCCCGGTCACCCTCGAAATCCGGCAGGTTCTTCACGAATCCCTTGGCGACGAACCAGAGTAACAAATACGCGGCCATACTGAGGAAGGACCAATTTCCCGCGATCGCCGGACCGTTCTCCGCGACGGCGGGCGCCATCAGAAACGGCAATGCCACATCGAGCGCGAAGAACACGAGCGAACCCATCGGCCGCGCCTTCATCCGCAGCGGTGCCAACGAGTACTGATGAGCGATGAGCAGGCACAGGGCTGTGAGCAGCAGGAATGCCGGGCTCACCACGGCTGCGGCCACGAGCATCACCGCACCGGCGGCGTAGCTGCTCCGCAGCAGTCGCCGGCGCCCGTACAGGCCGAGCAGGTACAGCCGGGCCGGGATGTTCTGATTGTCTTCCGCGATATCGGAATAGGCATTGAACAGGTTGGCCACGGCACTGTAGAGGAACGTGACGAAGAAGCCGAGCAGAACATCTATACCCATCGGCACGTCCAGCAGTACACACCCCAGATAAAACGCGAGCATGCCGGGCAGGCAGGTGCGCGGCCGCGCGAACGAGAGAAACAGGCCGACCCGTTCCACCAAGCCCGTGGTGAACCCGTCGGACGAGTTCACCCAGTCGATTCTTTTCTCCGCCGATTTATGCAGAAATTCGTCAAGCGTCGGTTCAGGAATTGTTCCAGTCACAATCAAAGCCCACTCGTCACCCGTTTGCGGCCCGGCCGCGGAAGAGGCGGCTGGGGCGACCATACCCGAGTTTCGAAAAGAGCGGCAGTGTGTGCAACCGGCGCTTTCTCCGGTTGCACACTCCGGCCGTTTCACAAATGCGGTATAGGTTTCCCTATGCTGATCGACTTCGTGCCCGACAAGAACCTCTACCCCTTCGAGTCACGCTGGTTCGACTCCTCCGCAGGCCGTGTCCACTACATCGATGAGGGATCGGGGCCGACGATTCTGTTCTGCCACGGCGTCCCCGCCTGGAGCTTCCTCTACCGCCACGTCATCGCCGAGCTGCGTACCAGGTACCGGTGCGTCGCCGTCGACTATCTCGGCTTCGGCTTGTCCGAGCGGCCCGAGGGTTTCGGCTACACCGTCGCCGAGCACACCGGCATCCTCGGCGATCTCATCGACCACCTCGGCCTCGACGACTACGTGCTGATGGGGCACGACTGGGGTGGCCCGATCGGCCTGGGTGCCAGCATCCCCAGAGCCGAACGCCTGCGCGGAATCGTGCTGGGCAACACCATCTTCTGGCCCATCGAGGCGATGGCGAATCGCGTCTTCGCCCAGGCCATCCGCACCGGACCGATGCAGCGCCGGGTACTCGAGCAGAACTTCCTCGTCGAGCGCGTGTTGCTGTCGGAGCTCGGTAAGACGTTGAGCCCGGCCGAGATCGACCATTACCGGTTGGTGCAGCCGTCACCGCAGGCACGCAAGGGACTCGCGGTGATCGCCAAGCAGATCGTCGACGCCCGCCCACTGATGGCTCAGCTCGCCCGCGACGTGCCCGCGGTCCTCGCCGACAAGCCGACGCTGCTGGTCTGGGGCATGCGGGACATGGTGTACCGACCGAAGGCCCACATCCCCCGCATGGTGTCGACCTTCACCGACGTGGAGGTCGTCGAACTGCCACAGGCCCGCCAGTTCATCCAGGAGCACGCCCCCGTCGAGATCGCCGAGGCCATCGCCAAACGGTTCCCCTAGGGCAGTGCGGTCGCGGCGACCGGCGCGGGCGCATCCGATTCCGCGCGGGGTCGCCGCGCCAGCAGGAACGCCGCGACCGCCGCCGGCCCACCCATCACGATCCCGTAGGTGGCGGCGGGCACCGCCATCGCCTCGCTGCCGAGTGCCGACACCGCGACCGCGATGGCCAGCGTCGCGTTGTGGATCCCGATCTCCATGGACGAGGCGATGGCCTGCCGGATATCGACCCCGAACCAGCGGGGCACGTAGTAGCCGACAGCCAGGCTCAGCACCGACAGCAGCAGCGTGATCGCGCCGAGCTTGCCGAAATTCGCACGCAGCGTGTCGAATTCGGAGCCGACTGCCACACTCACCGCCAGCACCAACACCGCCATGGAACCGAGCTTCACCGGTTTACCCATCCGGTCGGCGAACGCGGGCCGCGCGTGCCTGATCCACATCCCGACGGCCACCGGCACCAGCACGATGACGATCACCTGCACCAGCTTGGCCGGCTGCAATCCGACCGAGGCGTCACCGTCCATGAACGCCGCCACCGACAAGGTGATCACGATCGGCATGGTGAACGCCGCGATCACCGAATTGATCGCGGTGAGCATGATGTTGAGCGCCACGTCGCCACCGGCGAGATGGCTGAACAGGTTGGCCGAGGTGCCGCCCGGCGAGGCGACGAGCAGCATCATGCCGACCGCGAGCACCCCGGTGAGGCCGAAGGCGAGCACGAGCAGCACACAGATCAGCGGCAGCACCACGAGCTGGCAGACGAGGGCGACGGCCGCCGCCTTGGGATGGCGAACCACCCGCCGGAAGTCGTCCGGTGTCAGGGTGAGTCCGAGGCCGAGCATCACCACCACGAGCGCGATCGGCAGCACCACCGCGAATTGCGAAGAACCCATCATCACTCCTGTTTCGCCCGGTCGGCCACCAGCAGCTGCCCAAGGGCGATCCCACCGTCGTTCGGTGGAACCTGCCGGTGGCTGTACACCGCCAGTCCGGCGCGTTCGAGCATCACCATGCAGTTGACCAGCAGGAATTCGTTGAGGAACACACCGCCGGAGAGCACCACCTGCCGGATGCCGGTGGTGTCGGCCAGGTGCAGGCACTGCCGGACGACCATGGCGACGACCCCGCTGTGAAACCGCCTGCTGATCTGGTCGAGCGCGGTCCCGGCGGCCAGGTCGGCCGCGATCGCACGAATCACCGTCCGGTGGTCGACTTCTACTGCGGTATAGCCGAATTCGTACCCGTCGACGAGCGTGAGGTCGCGATCGAGCAGACCCTCGAGTTCGATCGGGCCTTGCGCCTCGTATTCGGCCCGCGAACACACGCCGAGCAGAGCCGCCACCGCGTCGAACAACCGGCCCATACTCGTCACCTCGGGCGAGTTGATGCCACGAGCGCACATGGTCGCGTAGACGTGCCTGCGTTCGTCATCGAGCGCCTCGAGCACCGGAAAGGCCTGCACCGCAGCATCGATGGCTCCGAACGCGTCGACAGCCACAGCGACACCCGTCCGGATCGGTTCGCGCACAGCCTGATCGCCACCGATCAGGGCCACACGCCGCAGGTGCGCTGCCCGTTCGACCTTGCCGTAGTCACCGACCAGGAACTCACCGCCCCAGATGGTGCCGTCCGTGCCGTACCCGGCCCCGTCGAACACCACGCCGATCGCGGAGCCGTCGAGCTTGTTCTCCGCCATGCAGGCGGCCATGTGCGCGTGATGGTGCTGCACCGCGATCGGCTCACCCGTCTCACCGATACCGCTGTGGCCCATATTGATCCGGAAGTCCGGATGCATGTCGTACACCCCCGCCTCGGGCCGCAGGTCGTACAGCGAGGCCAGGTGGGCAGCGGTTCGGCGGTGCGATTCGAACGTCTCGTCGTTCTTCAGATCACCGATGTGCTGGCTCAGATACACCCGCGTGCCCGCCGACAACGCGACCGTCGTCTTGAGTTCGGCACCGTAGGCGACCAGCGGCCGCAGCGGACGACCCACCTCCACCGGGTACGGCGCGTACCCGCGCGCACGGCGCAGGAAGGTCAGCAGTGGCCCGTCCAGATCCGGGTGGATCGACACCCGGACCACGGAATCGTCCACCCTGGACTCGATGTCGCGGTCGTGGTACAGAATCGCGTCCGCGATCTCGAACAGGTGCGCCAGCGCATCGTCATTGCGGTGGACGATGGGGTAACCCGACACATTGCCGCTGGTCATCACGAGCACATCGGTGTCGGCCTCGTCGAGCAGCAGGTGGTGATGCGGCGCGGAGGGCAGCATCACCCCCAGGTTCGGGTTCCGTGGCGCGACACTCTCCGGCACCGCGCCGGTTCGCTTGCGTGCCAACAGAATCGGTCGCGCGGGCGAACGCAACACCTGCTCCTCGGCAGCCGACAGTTCGACGATCCGATGCGCGGTATCCAGATCCCGCACCATCACCGCGAACGGTTTCGAATCGCGCCGCTTGCGTTTCCGCAGCAACGCCACCGACGCGGCATTCATCGCATCGACGGCCAGATGGAAACCGCCCACGCTCTTCACCGCGACGATCCGACCTTCCGACAGCTCACGCACACTGCGGCGCAGCGCGTCCTCGTGCACCGTGCCGTCGGGGTAGGCGAGGAACAGCCTCGGCCCGCAGTCCGCACACGCGTTCGGCTGTGCGTGGAAGCGCCTGCTCATCGGATTCCGGTATTCCGCATCACAATTCGCGCACATCGTGAACGCGCGCATGGTGGTCTGCGATCGGTCGTAGGGCAGCGCGCGGATGATCGAATACCGTGGCCCGCAGTTGGTGCAGTTGATGAACGGGTAGCGATAGCGCCGGTCGGCCGGGTCGCGCAGCTCGGCGAGACAGTCCGCACATACGTGGGTGTCGGCGGGGACGAGCGCCACCTTCTGCCCCGAGTGCTCGCTGTGCACGATCTCGAAAGTCGACGCGCCCGACCCGCCCGCCACCCGGCTCAGCGCCACCACCCGGTCCACACGCGCCAGCTCGGGCGCCCGGTCGGCCAGCTCCGCGCAGAACGATTCCAGCGCGGCCTCGGCGCCGCTCGCCTCGACGAGTACGCCCTCGGGATCGTTGCGCACCCAGCCCGTGAGCTGCCGTTCGCGGGCGAGTTTGTAGACGAACGGGCGGTATCCCACGCCCTGCACGACCCCGGTGACCCTGATCTGCCAGGTGGCGGTCATGGCGGCCCGGTCAGCACAGGCGGGGCAGCTCGGCGCCCCGCAGTGGTTGCAGTGTCGATTCGCGTCCGGCGGTGTCGCGCAGCACGACCGCAGCGCCGTCCCGGCCGGTCACCTCGCCGATCACCGTGGCATGCCTGCCGTACTCGTGCCCGCGCAGCGCGGCCACGATGTCGGCGGCGGCGGCGGGATCGGCGAAGATCGCCAGGCAGCCCTCGTTGGCGCAGTTCAGCGGATTGATGCCGAGCATGTCCGCCGCCATCGCGGTCTCGTGCTGGATGGGCAGCGACTGCTCATCGATGGTGATGGCCTTGCCCATGCGGCCCGCGTACTCGTGCAGCACCGCCGAGAGCCCACCGCGCGTCACGTCCCGCATCGACCGCACCGCCTCGCGCGGCACCGCCGCGAAGACGCTGTCGATCATCAGGTTGAGCGGCGCGCAGTCGCTGAGCACCCGGCTCTCGAAGCCGAGACCCTCCCGGATGGAGAGCAGGTGCACCGTGTGATTGCCGATCGGGCCCGACAGGATCACCGCGTCGCCGGGGCGGACCGCGTCCATCCGCAGTGGTTCGCGCAGGAAGAACCCGACACCACTGGTGTTGAGGTACAGCTGGTCGGCCTCGCCCGTTCGCACGACCTTGGTGTCGCCGCACACGATCTGCACCCGCGCCTCGCGCGCGGTCTCGCGCACCGACGTGAGCACGCGCTCGAGCCGGTCGAAGGACAATCCGGCCTCGAGGATGAGCCCGAGGGTGAGATAGCGCGGCACCGCACCCGAGACGGCCAGGTCGTTGACGGTGCCGCAGACCGCGATCTTGCCGATGTCGCCGTTGCCGAAGAACGGCGGGTCCACCACGAAACTGTCGGTGGTCATCGCGATCCGGTCGCCCTCCACGGGCAGGACCGCACTGTCCTCCATCTCCCCCACGTAGACGTCGCCGAGGGTGCGGGCGATGAAGTCGACCAGCTCGCCCGAGAGCACCGCGCCGGTGCCGTGGTCGAGCTGGATGTGCTGCGTGGCCACGGTCATGGTGTCTTGGTCTCCTTGCGCGGGATGCCGCCGGTGGTGTCGATGAGCCGCAGGATCTCGGCGGAGTCGGCGACGGTGGCGCAGTAGCTCTCCAGCCAATCCAGCGCCCGCACCCGGTCGGCCTCCTGCGCCGAGAACACGCAGTCACCGGGCACCGCGACGATGTAGCCGCGGAAGAAGGCGTCGGCGGCGGTGGTCTGGATACAGATCTGGGTCTGCAAGCCGATGAGCACCAGAGCTTCCACGCCGGCAGCCTGGAGCCGGTCGTGCAGGTCGGTTTCGTAGAAACCGCTGTCCTTGCTGCGTTCCTGGATCACGTCGTCGGGGTCGACGAATTCCCGGATCACCTCGGCGCCGGGAGTTCCGCGCAGGGCAGGTACTCGACCGTCGTAACGCTCGGCCAGCGGGTCGTCGGGCTGATTGAGGAGTTGCAGGTGATACACCGTGCAACCTCGTTTGCGCATTTCGGTCAGAAATTCGTTCACGCGGGGTGTCGCGGCCGCGATAGCGGCTTCCCGATCGGGATTCTTCCCGACGATGTCGTATTGCAATCCACTGGTGACAACGGCGATTTTGGACATGCCGATCCTTAGGTCCGTAAGAATGGGAAACAGGTCGGAAATTCAGGCCGAACGGGCGTCCGGCGAATTACCGTACGCATTATCGGAAGCGGCTTGCAGGGCCTGGGCGATATTCGCCCAATTGGCCGCGCATTGATTGGCGAGTTCGATCACATGGTAGGAGGAATGGGGTCGCACGAATTCGACGATCTTCTCGGCGTCACCCGCGTTCACCGCGTGCTGATGCAGCCACCGCAGCAATTCGCGCCCGCCGACGCTCATCCGTAGCGCCGGGTCGCGGGAGAGCACGGCGAGCAGGGCGTCGAGGTCCACCTGCTTCTTGTGCGGTGTCGGCGTCAGGCGGTCGTTCTCCGCCGGTCCGCCGGGCGCCGGGGTCCTGGCGTCGTCGGGCTGGACGAGCGGGCCCATGCCGCTTTCCAGCCGGGCCCGGACGTCGCGGACGGTGGACGGCGAGAGGCCGACTTCGCGTGCGATGGAACGCAGCGAGGCATCGGGGCGGGCCAGCAGGAGTTCGGCGGCCGTTTTGCGCGCCGAATTCGTGTCGACCGGCCGGAGCCTGCCGTCACTGCCGAGCCGATGACTCGCTTGCGACGTATCGCCGGTACCGCTTCTGATCGAGGCCACGGTTTTCGCGGAGAGCCCCGCAGCGGTGGCGATCGACCGATTCGACCAGTGCGGATGGGAAAGGATGATGCGTTCCGCCGCAGCTCGGCGATCGGCCAGCGACAACGGCAGGCCGTGCCGCACATTCTCTTGTACCCCGAGAATGAACGCCAATTCTTCGGAACCTTCGACCATATACGCGTCGATGTGCGTGAGGCCTTTGCGTAGCGCCGCGCTCGTCCGGTGAAATCCGTCGATGATCCTATTCGTCGGACGATGGACGAGAATGGGCGGCAAAGGCCATTCCGCCTCGACCAGCCGCTCGATATGAGCGGGGTCCTCCCCCTCGAATCTGGGGGAGCCCGCCATGACGAGCGAGGCAATTTCCACAGACTGTTTTACCCGGTTGGATTTCAGCGGGCGATTCACCTATCAAGCCCCCCAGTCTTTCAAGCTGTGCATCGATATCAAGATCAAGAGCCGCGTAAAAAAATATCGCAGTGAGCCAATTCGGGCAAGTGTTCGATCCGAGACCCTCGCCCGGGTCGCCGCGCCGGTCAGGGGCGTGCGGCGCCCTGCCCGACCGGCCGGTAACGAACCGACCTGACGGTGTCCAACTGGTGAAACCCACAGTTGGACAAGCATGTTCATGCCCCGAAGTCACGATCCGCCCAGCCGGCGCGCCGAGAATAGAATGGTCTATGCAACTCACAGCCGTGAGCCCGCTCAGGTGAGAATGTGAATTCGCTGGGAATTATTTCCACGGACCGAACAAACTGGACGATAGATTAATTCCATCTTGTTTCACATCGCCGCCGAGCATCGGGCCCCGGTGGACGAGCCCCGGCTGTCGCACCCGCCGCCGCGCAAGCCCCATCGACACGCGGCCCCGCCCGCGGCGATCCCGGAACAGGCCGCAACGGCCAGGCGCCAAATCAACCCCTGAACTGCAACGTTAGGATGATCCTCAGCTCCGGGAAGACATCGAAGCTACCCACCGGTAACATAGAATCCCTACCCCTACTGGCGGGTAACTTGGACCGTACTATGATGCGACCTGGGACGAGCGGCACCGCGTCGCTTCGTGAACGAAAGGCCACAGCATGAGCCCCATATCTTTGACGTTGGGCATCATCTCCATTCTGGTCGGTGTCCCCGCGTGGATCGGGTTCGGCCTCGCCATCCGGAAGATGGCTCGGACGATCATGCTCGGGCAGCCCGCCCCCGACCGGTTCACTCCGTTCGTGCCGCGGTTCGCCACCATGATCAAGGAGTTCGCCGCGCACACGCGCATGGTGAAGTTCCGGACCGTAGGCTGGGCGCACTGGCTCGTCATGGTCGGCTTCATGCTCGGCTTCGTCACGGTCTTCCAGGCGCAGGGGCAGATCTTCAGCCCCACGTTCACCTGGCCGCTGGTCGGTAACACCTTCGTCTACCACCTGCTCGACGAACTGCTCGCCCTCGGCACCATCATCGGTGCGATCGTGCTGATCGTCATCCGTCAGCTGAACCACCCCCGCGTGCCCGCACGGCAGTCGCGCTTCTCCGGCTCCAACTTCTTCGCCGCCTACTTCGTCGAGCTCATCGTGCTCGTCGAGGGCATCAGCATGCTCGGCGCGAAGTCCCTCGTCCTGGCCTACACCGGCGAATCCCACGCCAGCAGCGACTTCGTCAGCATGCACATCGCCTCGGTGCTGCCCGCCAGCGCGGAAGCGGTGTCGGTTTTCGCCTTCTTCAAGCTGATGGCCGCGCTGGTCTGGGTCGTCGTCGTGAGCCGCAACGTCAACTGGGGCGTCGCCTGGCACCGTTTCGCCGCGTTCCCCAACATCTACTTCAAGCGTGAGGCCGACGGCGGCGTCGCCCTCGGCGCCGCCAAGCCGATGATGTCGGACGGCAAGGTCCTGACCATCGAGAACGTCGACCCCGACACCGACATCCTCGGCGCGGGCAAGATGGAGGACTTCTCCTGGAAGGGCTGGCTGGACTTCACCACCTGCACCGAGTGTGGCCGCTGCCAGTCGCAGTGCCCCGCCTGGAACACCGGTAAGCCGCTCTCGCCCAAGCTGCTCATCATGTCGCTGCGCGACCACGGTTACGCCAAGGCGCCCTACCTGCTGGCCGGCGGCCGCAAGGACATGGGCGGCGACGAGATCGGTCTGGTCGACGCCGACGGCAAGCCCGACGAGGCCAAGCTCGCCGCGATCGCCGAGGAAGCCCGCACCGAGGCCGAGCGCCCGCTCGTCGGCGGCGAGGACGTGCACGGTGTGATCGACCCCGAGGTGCTGTGGAGCTGCACCACCTGTGGTGCCTGCGTGGAGCAGTGCCCTGTCGACATCGAGCACGTCGACCACATCATCGACATGCGCCGCTACCAGGTGCTGATCGAGTCGGAGTTCCCCTCCGAGCTGGCCGGCCTGTTCAAGAACCTGGAGAACAAGGGCAACCCGTGGGGTCAGAACTCCAAGGACCGCCTGAACTGGATCAAGGAAGTCGACTTCGACATCCCGGTCTTCGGTAAGGACGCCGACAGCTTCGACGGCTACGAGTACCTGTTCTGGGTCGGTTGCGCCGGCGCCTACGAGGACCGCGCCAAGAAGACCACCAAGGCCGTCGCCGAGCTCCTCGCCACCGCGGGCACCAAGTTCATGGTGCTCGGCGCCGAGGAGACCTGCACCGGTGACTCGGCTCGCCGCGCGGGCAACGAGTTCCTGTTCCAGCAGCTCGCGATGCAGAACATCGAGGTCATCAACTCGGTGTTCGAGGGTGTCGAGCAGTCCAAGAAGAAGATCGTCGTCACCTGTGCGCACTGCTTCAACGCGCTCAACAACGAGTACCCGCAGGTCGGTGGCACCTACGAGGTCGTGCACCACACCCAGCTGCTGAACCGCCTGGTGCGGCAGAAGAAGCTGGTTCCGGTGGCCACGGTGTCGCAGAACATCACCTACCACGACCCCTGCTACCTCGGTCGCCACAACAAGATCTACAACGCGCCGCGTGAGCTGATGGAAGCCTCCGGTTCGACCCTGGTCGAGATGCCGCGCCACGGCGAACGTTCCATGTGCTGTGGTGCCGGTGGCGCCCGCATGTGGATGGAGGAGCAGCTCGGTAAGCGCATCAACGTCGACCGTGTCGACGAGGCGCTGTCCACCAACCCGACCAAGATCGCCACGGGTTGCCCGTTCTGCCGCGTCATGCTCAACGACGGCGTCACCGCGCGTCAGGAGCAGGGCCAGGGCGAGGGCGTCGAGGTGGTCGACGTGTCGCAGCTGATGCTCGACTCGATCACCCGCATCGACGCCGCCGAGCTGTCGGCCAACCTGCTCGTCGTCCAGGAGCCGAAGGCCGAACCCGAGCCGGAGCCCGAAGCCGAGCCGGAGCCGGTCGCCGAGGCTCCCGCCGAAGCAGCCCCCAAGGCCGCACCGGCTGGTGGCGGACTCGGCATGAAGGGCGCTGCCAAGGCGCCCGGTGGTGGCCTGGGTATGAAGGGTGCCGCGAAGGCTCCCGGTGGCGGTCTCGGCATGAAGGGTGCCGCCAAGGCGCCCGGCGCGAAGGCCCCTGCCGCCGAAGCGGAGTCGGCCCCGGCCGCGCCCGCCAAGGGTCTCGGTATGAAGGGCGGGGCGAAGGCGCCCGGTGGCGGACTCGGTATGAAGGGCGGCGCGAAGGCGCCGGGTGCGAAGGCGCCCGCTGCCGAAGCTCCGGCCGCCGAATCGGCCCCCGAGACCACCGCTCCCCCGGTCAAGGGTCTCGGCATGAAGGGTGGCGCCAAGGCACCCGGTGGCGGACTCGGCATGAAGGGCGGCGCGAAGGCGCCCGGCGCCAAGGCTCCTGCCGCCCCGGCCGCCGATACGGCTGCTGATGCGGCTCCGGCTGCGGAAGCTCCCGCCGAAGCTGCTGCCACGGAGACCAAGCCCACGGTCGCCGCCAAGGGCCTCGCGATGAAGTCCGGCTTCAAGCGCCCCGGCCCGAAGGCCCCCGGCGCCCCGAAGCCCGCGGAATCGGCAGCGGCCCCCGCCGAACCGGAAGCCCCGGCTGAGCCCACCGCCCAGGAAGACACGGCCTCCGAACCCACACCTTCCAACGGCAACGGCACCCCACCGGTGGCCCCGCCGACCGCCAAGCCCGGCGGCCTCGGCTTCAAGTCCGGAGCAAAGGCTCCCGGCCGCAAGAACTGACAACTGAACACCCAGTGAGGCGCGGATTCCAAGAATCCGCGCCTCACTGCTGTTTATGAAGACACTGCCAGGCTCCTGATATCCGCAGACCGATCCGTTCGTTGCAGCGTTCGCGCCGAATACCCGATCTCGAGGGCGGTGAGATGGCATGCGGCGGCAAGTGCTCCCGGCGTGCTTGTGGCAGCGTGGAAATCCGCTGCGGCTGCGGGGTCCCGGAGGACCCGGCTGTCGACCAGTTGAGTCAGCAGTCGGCGAACCAGGCCTTGACGTAGCCAGCGGATTGGTAGACGTAGTCCCAGGCCCAGCGGGCGGGTGAGAGGTGGGGTTGTGGGTCGACGAAGAGGAGTTCGCCGGGCCAGCATTCGCCGAGGATGTAGCGGGCGCGGGAGATGTGGGGTGTGAAGGTGACGACGATGACGCGATCCCAGTCGGCACCGAGACGGGCGAGGGCGCGGCCTTCGCCGAGTGTGGTCCGCGGACTCGGATCGAAACAGATCACCTCGAACGAGTAACCCCCGTGGCAGATCCGATTCACCATCGCACTGCCCTCATACGGATCCGATATCAACACCCGCGGCGCGAATCCCTCTGCGGCCAACCGCAACCCGACCTCTTCACGCCCGTCATGCGCCCCACCGAGCACGAGAATCGCATCCGCACGCCGCGGCTCATCCGTCTGCGGCCGCCCGTACACCGGCCACAGCACCACCCCGAACAACACCACGGCGACCACACAACCCACCACCACTTTGCGGCGCATCCGCCGATGGTAGGCCCCCATCCGGTCACCGAGCCCGGCTGACCCCGCCTCGAGCAACATCGACCGAGCACCCACCCGACCGAGGCAACACCACTGGCCGAGCGGCCGGATCCCGGATAGGTTGTGCCACAGGATCAAACATCGTGCTGAACAACAGCATTGGTGACACCGGGGGGGGGGGAATCCGTGGGAACAGAGCTGCGCGGCATACAAAACCGCGAAGCAACACCAGCCGCGATCGAAGAGCTTGCGGCACAACACAACCTGGGTGCGCTGCGTGAGGTCTTCGGCCCGTATCAACGCTGGGTATTCACCCGCCTGAACAACGCCCGCCTCTACGTCTACGAGGACGGTCTGGCCTTCACCGGCGACCACCCACCCACCGCCTTCGCCTGGCGCTCGACCTCGGTCTGGAACTACAACCGCTCCATCAACGGCGGTCTCACCGACAGCAGATGGGTGCTCGTCGGAGACGACCGCCGCGCGTTCGCGATCGGCCGCGGCGCCCACGTCACCACCCCGCGCTTCGAGGGTCGACGCGTCACCGATATCCAGCGCGGCGCCCCGTTCGTCTTCGAAGGCGTGTGGGGACCCGAGGTGCAGGCAGGCATCGCCCGCACCCAGCTCCCCGATGCCTGGTCCGACCTACAGCGCGGCAAGACGCTGGACTTCCACAAGATCGCGATCAGCGCCACCGAGCTGCACGTGGGCTCGAAGTCACGGGCCTGGTCCGACCTTGTGAAAGCGACCGCGGCCGACGGCATGCTCTGGTGCTACACCCGCTCTCGAAAGTCCATCCCCCTGATCGGACTGGACGAGATCCGCAACCTCGGCTTGGTCATGACCCTCATCAAGCTCCTGGCCGAGCACCACAAACCGAGCTAGCCACTGCTCGATGCACGCCCACGAACCGAACCATGCACACAGCAGCGACATATCACCGCAGGTAGAAGCCCCATACAACGGCGGGACGAACTCACGTTCCCCCCTGTACACCAGATGTTGCGCCCGCCCTTGCCTCGCTGACGCGGCGTAGCCACGCGCGCCGCTTACCAACGAGAGTATGCGATGCACAGTCTTCGGAACGGGGTACCTGGGGGCCACGCACGCAGCGTGTATGGCCGAGCTGGGGCACGATGTGGTCGGGGTCGATGTCGATCCCGGCAAGGTGGCCAAACTGGCCGACGGGGTGGTGCCGTTCTACGAACCGGGGCTCGACGAGGTGCTGCAGCGCAACCTCGCGGCGGGCAGGCTGCGGTTCACCACCGACTACGAGGACGCGGCCGCGCACGCCGATGTCCACTTCCTCGGTGTCGGCACACCGCAGAAGAAGGGCGAGTACGGTGCCGACCTGAAGTACGTGCACGCCGTGGTCGACACCCTCGTCCCGATGCTGGAACGTCCGGCGATGATCGTCGGCAAGTCGACCGTCCCGGTGGGAACCGCTGCGGCCCTCGGCATCCGGGCTCGCGCACTCACCGACGTCGACGTGGAGGTGGCCTGGAACCCCGAGTTCCTGCGTGAGGGCTTCGCAGTGCAGGACACCTTGCGTCCCGACCGCCTCGTCCTCGGCCTCGACCGCACCCGCGAGCGCGCAGATTGGGTCGAACAACACATTCGCGACATCTACGCCGATCTCATCGATGCCGAAATCCCTTTCCTGCTCACCGATTTAGCCACCGCGGAATTGGTGAAAGTTTCGGCGAATGCCTTTCTGGCCACAAAGATTTCGTTCATCAACGCCGTTTCCGAAGTCTGTGAGGCAACGGGCGCCGATGTCACGATGCTCGCCGATGCGCTCGGCTACGACGCACGCATCGGCCGTCGATTCCTCAATGCCGGACTGGGTTTCGGCGGCGGCTGCTTACCGAAGGACATTCGCGCTTTCATGGCCCGCTCGGGCGAACTCGGCGCCGATCATGCGGTCGCATTCTTGCGCGAGGTCGACAACATCAATATGCGGCGCCGCACCAAAGTGGTCGACATGGCCGCCCGCGCCTGCGGCGGCTCCCTGCTCGGCGCGAACGTCGCCGTCCTCGGCGCGGCGTTCAAGCCGGAGTCCGATGACGTGCGCGATTCGCCCGCGCTCAACGTGGCCGGGATGATCCAGCTGCACGGCGCCGTGGTCACCGTGTACGACCCGAAAGCGGTGGAGAATTCGCGTCGCGTCTTCCCCACTCTGAACTACGCGACATCCGTCGCCGAGGCGTGTGATCGCGCCGATGTAGTTCTGGTCCTTACCGAATGGAATGAATTCACGGATTTGACGCCCGCCGATCTGGAACCGGTGGTACGTTCCCGCTCGATCATCGATGGTCGCAATTGTCTGGATCGTCACGCCTGGCGTGATGCCGGGTGGGTGTACGCCGGACTCGGCACCCCGTAGAGTTACGGCGGGCGGGGGCTGGCAGGTTGTGCAGGCTCCGCATGTCGTGCAACGAGATGGGCAGCTGATGAGTGCGGTTTTGGGAGTTTCCGTCGGAGCGGCGACGGTGCGCCTGGCGCGCCCGCAGCCCGGTGGCGCACCGAATTCCTTTCAGGTGCATACCCTTCCGGTCCCCGAACAACACGCGGAAGAATCGGCGGCCGACGCGATCGCCGCCACCCTCGCCGCGGGCCCCGAGGTCGCGGCGACCACTGTCACCTTCCGCAGCGAACCGCAGGCTCGTGCCATCCGCGCCGCCATGGCCCGCAGGCAACTCACCAACTACCAGCTGATTCCCGAAGCCGTTGCCGCCGTGCATTTCGCGCACGCCACCGCCGACCTGCGTGAAGTTTCCACGCTCGCCGTCTACGACCTGGGCAGTTCTGGTCTCACGGTGAGCGTGGTCGACGCGCGAACCAGCGATGTGCGCCAGTGTGAACGCATCAGCGACATCAGCGGCGACTACCTCGATTCGCTGATCCGCGAGCAGCAGATCGCGTCGGGCCGCATCGCCCACCCCGCCGATCCGGCCGGCCTGGCCGCGCTCGACGCGTTGTGCCGGGCGGCCAAGGAGCAGCTGTCGAGCAGCAATGCGGTGGCGTTGCCGAGTGAGCAGGGGCTGGTGCTGCTCACCCAGGAGAACTTCGAAGCGCTGATGATGCTGGCGATCGAGTCGTCGGCGCGGATGACCCGCGATGTCATCATCCGGGCCCAGCATCCGGTGCAGGCGGTGCTGGTGATCGGTGGCGGGGCCCGGATCCCGCTGATCGCGCGGGTGCTCGAGCGCACGATCGGGGTGCCGGTGATCGTCCCGCTCGAGCCGGAGACCGCGTTGGCGCGCGGTGCCGCGTTGCTGGCCAGGCCCGCGCAGGTCGCACAGGCGCCGGTCGCGGCGCCGATCGCACCCATCGAGCAGCTCGACGAGGTGACGCCCGCCTGGCTCACCGCCCCGACCCGTGGCAGGCGCCCGCTCGCCGCCCTGACCGGTCGCGGGCACAATCGCCGGGAGTTGAACGGCGCGGTGCTCACGGTCAGTTCGCTGGCGGTGGTCGCGGCGATCGGTATCGGCCTCGGCTACGGCCCCGAAGTGCTCGAGAGCGGTAATTCCAGCGACGGTTCGCAGGCAGTACCGGCCAGTTCGACGCCGCGCCCGACCGTACCGACCACGGCGCCGCCGTCTACCACCGAAGCGGTGCACGGCACAGTGGCGGCTCCGCCCGTCCAGCTTCCGCCGAATTCCCCGACGGAGGAACCGGCACCGACGCAGGGCCCCAACACCTTCACCGTGGTGCCGGGCCTGCCGCCGATCATCGTGCCGACGTTGCCGCCGGTGGTGCTGCCCGGTATGCCGCCGCCCGGGCGGTAGTTCAGTTCCTGGCGTGCCGGGCGCGTGGCGGCGCGACGGTCGCCTTCTGCCCCCCGAAGGGCCGGGCGAGCAGCACCGCGATGCCGGTGGTCAACGGGACCGACAGGGCGAGGGCGATACCGCCGACCGCGGATCGGGTGATCTCGATGGCGACGGCGTCACCGGTGAGCACGTCGGTGATGGATCGCCCTGCCACGCTGAACAACAGCAGCAGCGGTAGCGCGCCACCGGCGTAGGCGAGCACGAGGGTGTAGACGGTGCTGGCGATGTGGTCGCGTCCCACGCGCATGGCGGCGGTGAAGATCTCGCGTCGCGAGGCCCCTTCGTCGAGGGCGGCGAGTTCGAAGGCGGCCGAGGCCTGGGTGATGGTGACGTCGTTGAGCACGCCGAGCGAGCCGATGATGAATCCCGCGAGCAGCAGCCCGGTGATGCTGACGTGCTGGATGTAGGTGGCCACATTGGTGTTCTGTTCTTCGGACAACCCGGTGAGGTGGGTGACCTTCAACGTCAGCCACGACAACCCCGCCGCCACGAGCATCGATGCCAGCGTGCCGAGCAGGGCCGAACTGGTCCGCAGATTCAGTCCGTGCGCGAGGTAGAGCACCACGTAGAGGATCAGCGCTCCCGACACGAGCGCGACCGGGATCGCCGGTTTTCCGTCGAGCAGCGCGGGCAGCAGGAAGATCACCACGACGCCGAAGGCGAAACACAAACCGACGAGCGCCCGGAAGCCACGCCACCGCGCGACGATGCAGATCACCGCGACGAACGCGATCACGATCAATGTCAGCGGCAACCCGCGGGAGTAGTCCTCGAACCCGTAGATGGTCCCGCCGCTCGGGTCGGCGGCCCGCACGATCCGGATCTCGTCGCCCACCCGTAGATCGGGTTGTCCCGGCCCCGGCGCGATTTCGAACAGCGTCTTCTTACCTTTGTCGGGCCCCGACCGGATGTCGATGATGCTGCGCTGACACGAGTACCCCACCTGCGGCTGCACCGGCTTGTCGGGAAACGCCTTCCCGTGCGAGGGACTCCCACACAGCCCCACCTCCTGCATGACGACAGTCCCCGCCTCGGTCTGCACCGCCCCACCACTGACGGTCCCCATCGGCGCGGGAATATCGATCTCGGGCTTACTCGGCCACAACAGCGCGGTAGCAATCAACACCGCCACCCCGATAACCGCCAACAGCCCGACAACAACCTTGGCCGCGGTAGCCCCGATAGCGATGGGCCCCGAATGATCGTGGTGATGATGGTGATGATGATCGCTCACCCGGAGAAGCTTAAGGGAACCCGTTTTCAAGAACGACTCACGCAGCCGAAGAACGCAACCCCAGATCTCGCAAGAACATGGGTAACTCACCGGGCACGGGCTACCAGCCCCAACAACGCAAGTCTGGCCGCCAACGCAAAGAACCCCGCGCGTGAATCCGGCCAAAATTCGCGGAGAGGCGGAAAGGTACAGGGCGGCGGAGAGCAGGGGGTTGTCTCCGCCGCCCGTCAGGCAGGCGCCCAGGGGGGTAGGCGCTCGTACCTAGGGCTCTCGGTCGTCCAGGGGGGGTAGACGACCGGGCCGGGGCGCCGAAGCGCCGATGCCCACTGTACACAAAACTTGGACTTTTGCGCTAGTGCATCTTCAAAATCCCGAGATTTCCCAACCCCGAGTTGGTTTCAGCCGGTCTAACCCTATGCCGTCCCCGTCAAGGCCCCTGACACTGTGACACTCACTGTCGGTAACTGGACAAGAAGTTACCGAACCTTTCGATCGCCACGGCCAAGTCCCGTGCCCACGGCAATGTCACGATCCGCAGGTGATCGGTGGCGGGCCAGTTGAAGCCCGTGCCCTGCACCATGAGGATCTTCTCTTGTAACAACAGATCGAGCACAAGCTTCCCGTCGTCGTGGATCTCGTGCACATTCGGATCCAGACGGGGGAAGGCATACAGCGCGCCACGCGGCTTCACACACGACACGCCGGGGATCATGTTCAGCCGCTCCCACGCCACATCGCGCTGCTCGAGCAACCGCCCGCCGGGCAGGATCAGGTCCTCGATGCTCTGATGGCCGCCGAGCGCTACCTGAATGGCGTGCTGAGCGGGCACATTCGGGCACAGCCGGGACGAGGCGAGCAGATCGATCCCCTCGAGGAACCCGGCCGCGTGGTCCTTGGGCCCGGTGATCGCGAGCCAGCCCGAGCGGTACCCGGCCACCCGATAAGCCTTGGACAGGCCGTTGAACGTCAGGCACAGCAGGTCCGGGGCCAGCGAGGCCAGCGAGATGTGCTTGGCGTCGTCGTAGAGGATCTTGTCGTAGATCTCGTCGGCGAGCAGCAGCAACCGATGCTTGCGCGCCAGGTCGACGATCTGCTGCAGCACCTCCGCCGAGTACACCGCGCCCGTCGGGTTGTTCGGGTTGATCACCAGCAGCGCCTTGGTGCGGTCGGTGATCTTCGATTCGATATCGGCGATATCGGGCTGCCAGCCGTTCTCCTCGTCGCACAGGTAGTGCACCGGGGTGCCGCCGGCGAGGCTGGTCATGGCCGTCCACAGCGGGTAGTCCGGCGCCGGGATCAGCACCTCGTCGCCGTTGTCGAGCAGCGCCTGCATGGTGACGGTGATCAGCTCCGACACGCCGTTGCCCAGGTAGACGTCGTCCACGTCGAGCTCGGGGAAGCCCGGCACCAGCTCGTAGCGGGTGACGATCGCGCGTCGCGCCGACAGGATCCCCTTGGACTCGGAGTACCCCTGCGCGTACGGCAGCGCCGCGATCATGTCGCGCATGATCACATCGGGCGCCTCGAACCCGAACGGGGCCGGGTTGCCGATGTTGAGCTTGAGGATGCGATGGCCCTCGGCCTCCAGGCGTGCTGCCTGCGCGTGTACCGGCCCACGGATCTCGTAGACCACGTCCTGCAGTTTCTTCGACTGCTCGAGGACGCGCGGGGCGACATGCGGATGCTGTGGACTCACCCACCCCATGTTAGGGATGGTTGCCGACAACATTCACAGCCGGGGTTTGCCCGCCTGAGCCGCCGTTTCCAGGCAGAACTCCTCGATGCGCTCGTCGAGCCCGCGCGCTTCGACCGCATTGCGGTAGTTCGGGGCGGCGATCCGGCGGCGCAGACCGACCAGCCGTTCGCCCAGCTGAGCGATGCGCCGGTCCTCCGGGAGGCCGAGCACCGGACGCAGGGCGTCGGCCGCGCCGTCGATACTCCCGTTGATGAGGTGCGCGGCTGCGTTGTCGACGCGCGCCAGCGACTCGGCACCGTAGGAGCGCTGCAGCGGCGGCCCGCTCGAGTACAGCGCGATCGCGCGTTCGGTGGCCGTGAGCGCCTGCTCGGCGCGACCGAGCTGGATGCAGGTGGCGCCCGCGTAATAGGCGGCCTTGGCCGTCGGGAAGCCGAACACCCCGCCGATCTCGTCGTGCAGCTCCTCGCGCCGGTCCGGATCGACCGACTCGGCCGCGCGCAGGCATCGGTCGGTCTCGGAGTCGTTGCCCAGCCTCGCCCACACCCGTGCCTCGATATTGAGCAACCGCACGCGCGCCAGCCCGCCGGGTGCGAATTCCTGTCCGCCACGGGCTAATTGGACAGCGTTGCGGGGACGATCCGACCAGTTCTCGATCAGCGCGTGCATGCCGCGCGTCCACGCGCGTAACCCGTTGTGCCCGCTGAGTTCGGCGTAAGCCCAAGCGGCCCTGATCTGTTCGCCCGCGGCATCGAGATAGCCGAGGTCGGTGCTCGCGTTGGCGAGCAAGCCGGACAGGGTGCCCGCCAGCAAATACAGGTGCGAGGTGTCCACCGGCTTCTGCTGTCCGTCGAGCAGTCGGTACACCCGCCGCCGCACCCGCAACATCTCCACCATCATGGGAGCCGGTGCGGCATAGACGTATTCGGTGGCGATCCTTCGCACGTCGGCATCGAGCTGGGCCAACGTGGTCGGTCCGACATTGGTGCTCTCCGCGGCGGCCGCGTGTTCGCTGGCCTCGTGCGCAGCCGCCATGATCAACTCCCTCTCCGACATCAACTCGGGCACAGCGCTTTTGCTTACCCCCGCGTCGACGAAGGCGAGCAGGTCGGTCTCGCCCGCCGGGGCGAGCAGCGCCGTGAATCTGGCGCGGACCACCTCGTCGGAGCGGGCCAGCGACGTATCGAGTGCCGCCTGGTTCACCGGCCGCGGCTTCACCCGCGCCCCACCGGCTTCCCATTTCGACACCAGCCGTTCGTGCACGCCCAGATGAGCCGCGAACTCCCGGATGCTCATTCGTTTGGCATCGCGAAGAGCTCTGGCCTCTCTACCCGTCCACTCCCCGACCACGACGTCACCTCATCCGATGGACAACACCTTCCAGAGTACGAGCGCGACAGTGAGACACACCACATGTTCGCCGAATCGGTTGCCTGAGGCAGCGAAAGGGCGGTGCGGGGCAGTGGTCACCGACCGCCGTGAGGGGTGATCCTGAAGGGGTGGAAGCCAGGACTGTCGATGACTGGGTGCGTTGCTACCAGCGCGAATTCGGGCTGCCCGTGCGCGAGCGTGGTGGCTTCGTGATGTTGCCGATCACCGATCGGTTGTGTGTGGTCCATCTGCCGACCGCGCGTGCCGAGAAGGTGTTCGCGGTGCTACACGAGCAACGAACGGAAGGCCCGGTGCTCGCCCGTCAGATCCGCTGGAGCGTGCTCGCCACACCCGATGCCAGACCCACCGACGATCTCGCCGCCGAACTGTCGGGCCTCGATATCGACGTACCAGGCATCGGCAGCGCCGTGATGCTGCCGACCAGCCTCGGCCGCTGGAGCCGCGAGGGCTGCCACTGGGTGCGCCCGCCGTGCCCCGGCGACGTGTTCCCCCCGCTCACGAAGGTGCTGCGGATCGCTCTGGAAGTCGGTCCTCAGCGTGTCTCGACCGCGTTGAGCGAATCGGGCGACAGGGGAAAATTCAGGTACGACCGCGACGGCGTCGGCCCCCGCTGACCCTGATACTTCGACCCGGCCGCCGCACTCCCGTACGGATGCTCGGCCGGGCTCGTCAACCGGATCAGGCACAACTGCCCGATCTTCATCCCCGGCCACAGGGTGATCGGCAGATTCGCCACATTCGACAGCTCGAGCGTGATGTGCCCGCTGAACCCCGGGTCGATGAACCCCGCCGTCGAATGCGTGAGCAACCCGAGCCTGCCCAGACTCGACTTGCCCTCCAACCGCCCGGCCAGGTCGTCGGGCAAAGTGCACATCTCCAGTGTCGACCCGAGCACGAACTCTCCCGGATGCAGCACGAACGGCTCCCCCGGCTTCGGCTCGACCAGACTGGTCAGCTCGTCCTGCTGCTGGGCCGGATCGATATGGGTGTACCGGCTGTTGTCGAACACCCGGAACAGGCCGTCGAGCCGAACATCGATACTCGACGGCTGAACCATCGACTCGAGCATCGGCTCGACCCCGAGCCGCCCAGCGGCGATCTCGGCGCGAATGTCACGATCGGAGAGCAGCACCGGCCCAGTTTAAGCAGGTGACGCCCCCACCACCCGACCGAGCCCCCGAAGACTTGCATCCCCGCACGCCAGTTCTGATAGAGTCGCGATCGCACAACTGCCGATGTAGTTCAATGGTAGAACTCCTGCTTCCCAAGCAGGTAGCGCGGGTTCGATTCCCGTCATCGGCTCAAAGACAAAACCCCCAGGTCATCCTGGGGGTTTTGTTGTTTCTGTCGGTCTGGCCGAGGTGGTCCCAAGGGGCCGCCGTGCCACACACGTGCCACTTAGGCACTGGAACGGCCGTCGCGGTAGTCCTTGGCCATCTGCGAAAGATCGCTGGCAATGCGACGTTCGGCGTCGTCAGTCGCCCGCTGGTAGATCAGCGCGGCCCGCATATCGTCGTGGCCCATCCGCGACATCAGATCCTTGGTCGACATCCCCGATTTCGAGGCCCACAGGTTCCCGGCATGGCGCAAGTCGTGGATGTGGATGCCAGCGAGCCCGACCGACATGGTGGCCGTCTTCCAGTTCACGTTCTTGGTGAAGTTGGACCGTCGCAACGGATTCCCCCTCAGCCCGGTGAACACGTAGGCATCTGGCCGGTTGTCGACGTACTTCTCGAGGTGAGCCAGGATGTCGGGCCGGATCGCTTCTGGAACCGTCAGCGTTCGAACACCTGCCCGCGACTTGGGGCGAGAAACCACCAGACCGAGCCCGGCGACCTCGACCATCGCCTTGCCGACTCGCACACTCTCCGCGCCGTCGGTGATGTCGGCCCGAGTCAGCGCAGATGCCTCACCCCATCGCAGCGACAGGAACGAGGTCAGCAGGATCACCACCCGATACCGCTCCGGCACGGCACCGGCGAGCGCGAACACCTGAGCCACTGACAACACCGGACGTTCTGGGCTGTCCTCCTTGTCGGCGCCCTTCACGCGGACCGGATTACGCGGAATGATCTTGTCCTCATCCACGGCGGTGTTCAACGCCGCTCGGACCAGCCGGTACGCCTTCGCCGTCGTGATCTCCGAGGCACCAACGTCGAGCCGTTCGGACCGCCATTGCCGAACCATCGGCGTGGTGAGCGTGCCGAGCTGGGTACCGCCCATTGCCGTCGACTTCACGTGCGCGCGCAGCAGCCAGCGGTACAGCGACAGGGTCTTGGGCCTCAGCCCGGGACGCTGGTCAATCCACCGTTCGACGTATTCGTGAACGGTGATCTTGCTCCGCTCCGGGTCGATCCAGTCACCTTGGATAATCTGTACCTCGGTCGTGGACAACCACCGCTCGGCCGCCTTCTTGGTCTCGAACGTCCTTGGTGCAGGACGCATTTGACCATCCGGGCCGCGGTAACGCGCCTGCCACCGACCCGAGACCAGCTTGCGGACGCTACCGAATCCACGCTTTCCCATCACGCCACCACCTGGTCGCTCGGGGCCACGTACACACGACCGGCCTGTGCGAATGCGTCAAGATCCGATCGCATGAACCGCACGTAGCTGCCGACCTTGTAGAACACTACCCGTCGCTCCGCCACGATTCGGCGAATGAACCGAACGCCCGTGCCGAGATATTCGGCGGCCTGTTCGACCGTCAGATACTCCGCACCGATGTCAATTGCCATCTGTCTGCCTCCCTAAGCTGCCGCTTGCTGAATTGCTGAAATCTGTTGTGGCACAACCGGATCATGCGAAACAACCTGATCGCCAGGTGGATTCTCCGCCAGCGCAATAAGGGCCGTGTTGTACTCAGCGCGCCACTTCGACCGGGCCGCTACGAGTGCCATCACCAGGTTTTCGCGGGGTGGTGCGTCCGGATCACCAGGCGGGACCGGATACACCCGCACATGTGAGGTATCGGGTTTGACGATGCCCACGGCCGCGAGCTGTTGCCGAACAAACTCCGCGCGTTCGGCCTTGTGGTCGGGCAGGGTCTTGCCGGTCCACTTCTTCGAGTTCAGGACCCGGCGACCGGGAACGCCGAGGGTGTCGCGCCGGTGGGCTTTGCGCTTGCAGTAGCCCGGCTGTGTCTTCTCGGTGGCGCCCTTGGGCACGATGCCGTAGCGCAACCACACCCCGCAGCTCTGGGAGCACGGCGTCACGCACATCTCCGCGTGCAAGCGGTCGTAGTGTTCGGCGACACGACGCGAATCGGGTTCGAGCAGGTCAGCGACGCTCTTGGTGAGGTACTTGGTCAGGTAGCGCACCCGTCGTTCCATCTTGTCGGTGCCACCGAGGATCTGAATCGGTTTGGCCTGCACACCGAACCGGATCACGTGCGCGGGTTCGAGGTCGTCTACGTCGTCCATCACGGCCAGTGCGTCGTCCCAGGAAGTCAGTGGTTCGCCGGTTTGGGGGTCGACGAAAGTGCCGGCGACGTAGTCCCATTCGGGCATCTGCCCGTCGCGGTAGACCGGCTTGTCGAAGTGCGGCCACCAGATCTGGCGGTAGGTCGCCGCGGTGACCGCCTTGAGCATCTTGTTCGACACCGACCCGCGAATAGCGATGTGGGCGTGCGGGGCACCACGTTTCTGCGGTTCGACACTGCCGAAGTACTGCACGTCTCAGCCGACGGCCCGTCGCAGGTTCTGAACCCAGCGGTCGACCAGGGCGGCGAAGTGGATGGCGTCACGGGCAGCGCGGGAGTAGTCGTAGGTTTCGGCGTCGACCGGGGAACCATCTGAGACCATCGCGCCCTTGCCGTCTTTGCCTGCCTTGGGGTCCCATACCTGGTTGATTGCGCCGTAGCTGCCGAGGGTGACCGTCAGGAAGGTTGAGGGCTGGTAGCCGTTGTAAACCTGGCCCAGGGTGCGCTTTTCGACCTTCCGACGAGGAAGGTTCGGCACGTCCTGGCGGCGACGAGTGGACTTGGCCTTACGGCGTGGCTTCTCATCCAGCGACGGGAACCGACCTTTGACACCCAGGTCACGCAGTTCGGCGTCGATCTCGGCGACCAATGTGCGGATCGAGTCGGCCAGGCCGGTGTCGTTATCTTCATGGGCTTGACGGAACTGGTCGAACAGGTGCGCGCGGGCAGTGAGCAAGTCTGTTTGTTCCTGGGTGGGCTCAACGGTCTCGTCGACCGGTTCCTCACTCAGGCACCACCCTTCGCGGAGTTGGTTCATCCGCAGGGTGCGGTAGGTCTTGGCGCAGGCCGGGCAGATTGCTTCGAAGCGGCATTTGCACGGGGCGCCGATGTAGGAGATCTTGCCGGTGGAATCGTCGACGGCACGCATGGGAATGACCCGAGCGCACACGCCTTCTTTGTCGGCGGCCGATTCGGCGATGCCCTTGAGCGAGGGCATCGCGCGGCGTTGGGCGGCAGTCGTACGGCCGAGGGAAGCCGCGAGCACGGATTGGGCGGTGTTGGTGGTGGTGTCCATGGTGCGGCCTCCCTCAGCTAGGTGATCGGTGGTGATGTTCATGCGGCCTTGCGCAACGGCAAGGTTTTGAATCCGGCCATCGATTCGAAGTCGACGGCGATCGGAGCGGCGAGCGAATCGGAGCGGCGGAAGGTGATTTCGACGAGGCTGGCACCGACGATGGCGGCTTGGGCGTGGCGGGTGCCGAAGGCGTGGGCCAGGTGCTCGACGCGGTTCTCCCAGTCGCTTGGAGAGTGACCGGGCAGCATCTTGGCTTTCACGACGTCGAGGGATTCACCGATCCGGACACCAGCCAGTGCAGGGACGATCACCCGGTCGTTGTTGTCGGTCTTGGTGAGCTGGCAAGCGGCCATCACGGTTGCCCAGCGGCGGCGGTAGCGGAACCAAGTCATCCACCGGGACCGGATACGACCGGTGAGCCAGCGCTCGAAGGTCTGCGGACTCGACGCTCGCCACAACACCATCCCCGCGGCAGCCACACCGGCCACCCCGACCCCGAACGGCCAGCCGAACCACCAACCAGAGGCGAGAGAAAGGCCGGCGGGCACCGAGACCATCGGGAACAGGGCCGCCCACCACACCAGTTGAAAACCGGCGACGACGACGGCGATCATGGCGCGGCCGATGGCGTCCATCACGACGTCGGCGAAGTCAGTGGTGGTCGTGATGGTGATCTTCTGTGTGCGAGTCATGCTGCGTCGTCCCATCCATCCGTGCCGTAGTCGTTCCAGGCAGGGGCGTGGCTGGTCTCGGCGAGCATCGTGACCGCGACTGAGAGGGGGTCGAGGCCGCGGGCTTCGGACCGGCAGCGGCTGCGGGTCTGGAAGTCGATGACGTCGGCGAGACCGTCGCCGGTGCGGGTGGTGTTCTTGCGTGCCATGTCAGTACTCCTTGTGATCGGCGGGGAAGATGCCGCAGACGGTGCATTCGAGTTCGGTGAACTGGTGGCCATCGCGCTGGCACTGCTGAGTCGCTACGCAGATGTCACAGCGGACGGTGTCGCCGTCGTAGACCCAGCCACTCGCACGGTCAGCGCCCAGGAACGACACGGCTTGGTTTGTGGTGTCGAAGCAGATCGATTCCCCATCGGCGTCGGTGAGGATGTCGCCGCAGGTATCGCAGTAGATGACGACATGGGATTCGGTGACCATTCCGCGTTTCATGCCGCCATCCCTTGCTCGTCGTCTTCGCCTGGGATGTAGTCGGGATCGAAGCCGGTGTAGTCGGCTTGCGGGCTGTAGTCCGGCTTTTCTGGCCCGTAGGCGGTTACCAGGGTGTCGATGTCGTCGTCGGTGACCATGAACGCTCGGACCCGCACGAACCCGTCTTTGCCGTCCTCGGCGACGTAGCCGACACCGGGTGTGTCAGCGGGGATCTCGTCGCAGCGGGCACCTTTGTCCTTGGCGGAATCGCCGTGGACCATCCGGATCTGAGTAACTTCCTCCAGGCGGAGGCCAACGCGGACGTTGAACAGCTGCCGGTTCGGCATCGTTTCTTTCGACGGGTCCTGCACAGCCGCGGTGACCGAGTAGCCGACCGCACGGCCTTGGGATTGCAGCAGGCCGGTGTACTGGCGGAACTGTTCCTGCTCGTCGCGGGTGGCGAACGAGGACAACGCAGCGCCTTCGTCGATGACGACCCACACCAATGGCATGTCCGGCGAGGGCGTGAACTTGCGGATGCGTGCTGCCTTGAGCTGGGCGGTGCGTTCCTGCATCTGCGCCACGGCGTCGGCGAGCATCCCCAGGATCCCGGCAGCGGTCCACTCGAAGCGGGTCCACAGATCCTCACCGCGCGAAAATTCCATGCCGCCCTTGGGATCTGCCACCCACACCTCGACGTACCCGGCCTTGATGGCAGGACCGACCCCGGCGACCAGCGACCACAGCACCGAGCCCTTACCCGAACCGGTCGCACCGGCGAGCAGGATGTGAGTCCCGAGCAGCCGTACCAGCCAATCCCGGCCGTCTTCACGCACACCCACAGGGACGGCCGACAGGTCGACACCGGTCGCGACGAACGCGTTCGGGTGGACGACGACAGGATCGGCCAGGGTGTCCCAGCACCGCAGATCCAGAGTCAAGAATCCAGGATCAGTTTGTGTGAGAACCACTTTCGAAACACCGAGGTATTGGGCGAGCTGGTCTCGGGTGTCGTCATTGGTCCAGTCCGAGACCTTCTGACCGCCGAGCATCTGCACCTCAGCGACAGCACCGGAAGGCACCCGAGTCATGGTCAGAACGTTCGGCCAACCGCTGTCCGGGCCTCCGAGACCGATCGCAATCCACATGCAGGCGAGCTGGCGGACGTCGGTCATCACCATGACCGCGACTCGCAATTCGGCCGGCACATGCGACAACGGATCAGATTCCACAGCAGAGACCGAAGCCGCGGGGCTCACCCCGTCGAGGCGACGCCACCACAGCATCATCCCGGTGGCCAGGATCGTCGACAGCGCAACAACAGTCGTGCCCATCACCGCACCGCCTTGCTGAACGAAAATCGGTCCGTCACCGCCTGGACGACGAGCACCGAACACGCAGGTCAGAGGATCTGAGAGTCGCCGTTCGCACCGTTCCGGATCGCCAGCCGTCAGGTACGGGGCGAATTGCTGAACGGAATCCGCGGGAAGGTTGGTGGGGAACCCGTGGGTCGAGCTGGCTCCTCATGGCCCGATTGTCTGACCTCGCTCAGCCGAGTCAAGGGGAAGAGCGCCCTTGACACGACCTCCCTCAGTTCAGGGATGGCCAGTATGAGGAAGCCGGAGAAGGAAGTCGCCGAGAATGTGCACAGACACAGGTCCGAAGGGCGGCATACTTTCCCAGTGAAAGAACACCCCGATGAAGTACGAATCAACCTTCGGATCCACAACCACTTGGACGATCCGCCCAGCGACGACTGGACACTCGTGTTCCGCGCGCGCAGCGTCGACCAGGTCGAAGTGCGGCAGTTCATCGAGGGCCAGTTCCCAAAGCAGGACCAGTTCGTACTGGATGAGCGCCGCTACCAGTACTCCTGGGGCAGCTCAGCGATGGTTTGGTCCTTCGCCGCTGAGATGGCACCTGTGGTGGGATCCGTGATTGCGACCGGTGTTGTCGGTAATGCCGCATGGGACGGAATCAAAGGAATCGCGAAGCGACTGCCACGCCTTTGGGGCAGCGCTGAGACCGACGAGACTTTGCCGATCACCGATGACTCCGCCAAGCGCGAGGCAGTCCGACTTGTCACCGTGCGCTACCAACTGGGGCCGGAAAGCGCACTCAGTCTCGTGAGCGTCACATCCGACCTCCAGTCTCTGCGATCGACCGTCGTGCTCGACTCACCCACCGGTGTCCGGTACGAGGTAGAACTGCAGCGTATTGCGGACGACATCAGCCTCGCCAAGATCACGGTCACAGAGCCCACAAACTAACGCCGAGGACCCCCGAGTCGTGGCGGCCCTTCGACGACAGGTCCGCGTAACACAGGCATCCCGACAAACACCGCTGCGCGACTCTCATACGCAGTTCATACGCAGCGGCCCCACCAAGGGCCGCTTCCGGCCAACGCATTAGCCGCGTTCTGGTACGCAGTGAGTACGCAGTGCCGCCAACCGGTGCCCATTTCAGCCAACGTTGCAACCCGGAAACCCCAGGTCAAGCACACCGAGCCATAACCAGCCCACCAGCACAAACGCCAGGAACGGTGTTCATCATCAACATGGTGATCAGCGGTTCTACCAGCGCGTGTGGGTCGTCCTCGGCGTACCGCTGCAGGTGCCGCAATCAAGGCTCGATTCCACGCCGGTCACCGAGAACGCGGAAAACGGCATTATCGTGCGTGCTGAAATCCCCCGGCGTACGGCTCGCGCATGTCCGCGAGATCGTCAGTGCGGTCCTACCTGCCCGGCGTGGCGAGCCCGTCCCTTCAAACGGGAGCGTAAGTTGCGCGGTCCGGTGCATCCCCGGGTCGCAGTGGCCTGCACCAACCCGGTCAAGCCCTTGCAGCGGACTCACGGACCCTTCGGGACGGGTGATTAGAACGGATCTCTGCGATTGTCTTTTTGGCCGGTGAGACGAGATTGTCAGCTCTGGACATGTGCCGGAGCACCGTGAGCGGGACCAGGATTCCATCGTCGTACAGCATCTCCTGAAGTCGCGTACGAAAGCCGTCCGGAGACGCCATTTGCGGCTGCGCGAATAAAACCAAGGCCGGAACAACGGCGGCTCTGACTTCGGCTTTACGATCAAAACTCAATTGTAGCGCTATCGCTTTCGGAAGCGGACCTGACTGCACCGAGGCAAACGTAGAAATAGCGCCCGCTGCCTCTTTTCGAACTGAATGATCATACGATGCAACCGATGGCAAAATCATGCGCATGGCCGCAGCTTGGTCGAGAAGTTTGTGTACAACTGCAAACGTCAATGCGGGTAGAAAAATTGCGTCACTCTCAGAGTCGCTAGGCCGAGGCGTGATATCCACTCCTGGGGAAGTTATCAACGCAATTATTGATTCACGATGCCGATGCACGACGAAATCGGGGAGATCAACCTTGGGATCCGAGAGGATTTCCAATGCGTGAGATCGCACGGACCGATCAACTTGTCGATCGGTCAAGAACATCAGAAGTTCATCGATGAGCACCGGGTCAGGACTGAACTTTGCCAAAAATGCCGCAAGCGTGCTCGAATCTATAGTCGAACCACGAAACTCCCCCCGCTGGGCTTGAAGGCGTACCTCTCGCATGCCAACTACTGCACGGCTGGATATTTTTTCTCGAAGTTCAGCTGGCGGCTCTTCTTCCCGTCGGAGATAGAAATTTAATGCGTTCGCAAGTTCAGACCTCGAATCGCTGATATCTTCCGCATTAGGCGTGCTGGCTTCCAGCACCGCCGCGCGAGTCAGTGCATTTCGGGATTCTTCGAATACATCCTCTGGCAGCGCTTCGAAAAGTTGTGCCCATTCGCTTCGCAAATCATCGCCGACTGACCCCCAATGGACTTTGGGTATGACCCTGGAAAAGGCGCGATCCCAGAGGTCGTGGTGGTTTTTCGCGTTGGCCATTGAGTCGAGCAAAAATCTTGCAAACGAGGCGTCCTCGCCGAGGTTGGCGGCGATATCTGCGGCTGCCACCCATGCGGGTTCGCTCCTTGTCGCCGGTGACTGCCAATGCCCGGGTGGCAGGGTCGGGCCGTCTTCGCGCAAGACATTTAATGCGAGATTGAACGCTCGATCAGCCTCTGCGGTCGAGAGAAGCTCCGCAGCGGCACTTAGTACCTGTAGTTCACCGGCGCGTATCGACCTCCAATCTGTTCGGTTGTCCAGGATATGACGAGCATCGGTAACGAGAGCATTCAAGGGGCCGTCGTATACGAGTGTCCGTATCAGGAGGCGAAGTTCGGCATCTGCATTAGACAGCCTCAACGCCCGAAGGCATAGGGAGACATCGAACTGGCTGAGATCCGGCATATGACGAACTATTCGCAACATGGCCATTTCCTTGCGCGATTCGTATACGGCGGTATTTCCGAGAAGGCTGTAGGCGAGTACCTGGAAATACAAATCTGGAGGGGCTTTGCCTATCGTACGAGCCGGTGTGCTCTTTAGCTGTTCCTGGTACGAATCTCCCAGGAACAGGCCGAGCTCTCTGGACTCTCCCTGTGCAATGGGCAGCATAATCAGAGGGCGCGGCTGACGAAGCTGTTCGGAGCGTGAAGGAATTCTGCTATCAGAGTCTATCGACCTATCGAATTCTTGATTTGGAAATAGACTCCATACAGATTTGCGAAGTCCTTCGTATACGAATTCTATCACCTCGTTTTGAGTATATCGAGTTATTCCGTTGAGCTCGAATTCGGTGCAGTCCTCGATCTCGATATCATCCAGAAGTCGCGCTGCATCGAGGACATCGGCAGCGAAATCGAATCCGAAGTCGCGACGCCGTAGCGCCTTTTGTTGCAACAGGACTACTCTGCAGAGTTTCGCTGGAGAGTTCTGATCTCTTGTAAGTCCCAGCGCCTGTGTTAGAACTCGATCGGCAGTGTCGTACTCGTCCAATTCCCCTGTCACAGCAGAGAGGACCACGGACAAAGCAACGATTCTTGCGATGTCGTCGGAGGGCCCTGCGTCGAGAATTAGGCGGGTAAGTGACTGTCGACTGCTCATTGTGGTCGATCCGAAAATGAGGTCATAAACAAGATCAATCGCACCGTCGCCAGCGCTCAACCGCCGATTCTGACCTGGGAACTCCAACCCTCTACTTGGCGGGGTCCGATTGAGCAGTATCGTGGCGAGCTCAGCCTCGGGCCGTGGTGGCCCCTCCTTGAAATTGGGATGATCCGCAATCTCGCGCGGACTGAAAATTGCGACAAGCCAGGCGAGGTTCATAGAATATCCTTCGGCTCTTCGAGCTTACGCTTGAGATCTGAGACTGCACTCTCGACAATTAGGGTCAGGTGCTGGCGTAGTTCTGCATCGCCGCTGGCGCCAGCTATCATGATCAACTGCCGTTTGGGTCGGACCCCGGACATCTCAAGACCGGCTAACGCCTCGATTCTCGGTACGGCGTCATCGTTGCAATTACCGACCGAGACGAACCATGTCCGAACGTCCAAGCCTTCATATCGTTCCCGCACCCGTTTCACAGCACGAGCCGCTGCCTCGTCCCCAGTCACAATCTTGACTGACTTGTGAATCGAAAGCAGTAAGTCAGGGTGCCAGCCAGTCTCCCCTTCTGCAGCGTCGATGGCTCGGATCTCCGGGGACGTTTCCGAGACCAACCTGAGCACCTCGTCATAGACCATTTTCCAGCCGAAGGCATCCGGATCGAGATGCAATTCGACCACCAGAACATTTCTAGGCTTCGGCCTAGTCGCTCCGTTGAACCCCACTTCCGATATTGCCTGATGGTTCCCCTCAGACCACGTCTTACGCCGCGTCGCCCGGTTGCGCGAAATAGTGCCGACGGCTTCCATTACGACCTTTACCGGTCGATGGGATGAAGACTTCGGCTTGACGCAGCCCGAGTGGTTGGCCGCAATGCAGCGTTGCTGGTGCTGCGGTATCCCCGCAGTGGCGCTAGCCGTCGATACAACTTTTATGCCAAGCTCCGCCCAAGCGGCAAAGAGTGGAATCGAGTAGTGGCTGTTTCCGGCATTCGGACCGTCATTCACATCGACGTTGCTATCGAAATATTTACGCAAGTCACGCTGAAGTTTGGCGCCGCAGCTCAGTATTTTGAACTCCCTGACTAACAGGCCGAGGAAGCGTACCGACCATATCGAACCTTCAAGCGGGCTGTCGAATAATATCACTCCGGCTATCGGTTTAAGTAGATTGAATTGAGGGTCGTAGTCCTGCAAGTATTTTCGAATGGCATCTAGCGTGATCAGGCCACCCATGCTATGAGCAACAATATATATATCATCGTACAGCCGACTTAGTTGATGAAAGCTCTCCGCAAGATTTGCTGCCACTTTATCGAGCGACGCCCTGCCCAGAAAGAATTGACGGTGCCCGCTGAAGTAGTCGTAAATCGCAATATCCGCGCGACCCTCCGGATGCGAACCCTCGAATATATATTTCGGAAAGTCCTGAAAGGTGTTATACCCTTGCCCCATGAATCCGTGCACGAACACGAACACGGAAGTTGGCCTACGGCCGCGTTGCTGATGCAGATTCAGCTTCGCATTTCTGAAATCGAATGGCGTGAACACATCCTGTAGGTCGGCGTTGAGAGAAGTCGGCACCGCCTCGTCTTCGACTGCCTCCGGCAGGTGCCAATCGGGGGTGTCCTCTACCAACGGATGTCCTGTCTGCCGTGCCTGACTGTATCGCCATCGAGCGACACCTCAGAAACGGACATCGGCTCTGCAGGTCGTGTCTCCCACGTCGATGTCACGCGAGAATCCTACGCGCCCAGTATGAGTGAGGACGACGAACCGCTAGTTATCGCCGCAGTCTCTGTCAGTATCGACCACGCGACGACATCGCGTCTCTCGACCGATCATCGAAGGTAGCTCGACTCCGCGCCACGTAAACCGAAAACCCTCCCGTGAAAGGCACATCAGCACATCAGCGGCAGGGGGAGCACCTGCCGTTCTGGGCGGCACCTTGCCGCTGTTCGACGCACGCGCATCGGCATGAGCGGACGTTCGATTGCCGAGTGCCGTCCGCGTGGAGTCGTTTTCCTTGCGTGGACGGCAGGGCACCAATCCGCCGGCTACTGCTCCTTGGCGTGGTCGACCGCGGCCAGAGTGGCCAGATACCGTGCCCAGATCGCCGCGGTATCGCCGCTCGGTTCCGATCCCAGCGCCGGTTCGTACTGCGGCGCTGGCCGAACTTCTACGTGCTGTGTCTGTGTGATGCCTGGTTAGACGTTGCCGAACAGCAAACGGTTCCATCGAGTTTGTAGCGACTACGGGCTTGGCCGAGGCCGGATCGAATCTGCTGACAGATCGAATGATAATCAAACGTATGTGCGATTCTATCCGGCTCTACCTGCGCAACGGGCGTTGGACGGAACCGGCTCCCCGCTACTGCCCGAACGGTCACCGGCTCGGTCCAGGCCAGGTTCTCGTCGGTGCAGTGCCTTGCCTCCGGAGCGGTGGTCACCATCGAACGCACACATGCCGAGACTGCGCCACGACGACCTACACCCCACCTCTGCACACCGACTGTGATCACTACTCATAACCGACGTCTCCGGACACGCGAAGTTGTCACGGCGTTGCCACATCTCACCCAAACGGCCCCGGACACAGCAGGACCCCCACGGAAGCATTTCACCACTTCACGGAGGGGGTACGGACGTCAGCAGATCGCCAGCAGACACGAGCTTTCTACTCGTAATGAAGCGGTCAGGCCCTACGGGGCAGGCGGGTAGCCAGCCCGTTTCATGTGCAGCCCAACCCAAGACCAGGGCCATCCGTGGGGAACTGCGGTTTCCGAGGCAAGCCATCCAGAGAATCCTGTGGCCGACGTATTTCCTCATGCAGCCACTACCAGAGCAGGGGAGTACCTGCTGCAAGTGGATACGCACCCTTGACTATTTTTGTGGCTATTTCTATTGCCGTGACACTTTCGGATTCGGTCGGGAGGACAGGTCCGGCCCCTTTATTAGAATGAAGCACTTTGTTCCGAATCGTTACAAGGTCGTCAAAAATATTGGCTGGGAGCGAATAGTCGGTAGCTTTCAAGTATCCGACTAATGTGCCCAGTGTAAGATTTCCTCGAGATTCGACTAGCAATTTTGCTACACCCGGAGGTGTCTTGCTCGCAAATTCAAGTTGCACCAGCGCATAGGCTGCCATTTCTGCAGCGCTCCCAGCGTCGACTACCGCACGCCTATACTGCCTGGCCCGATGCAGCGCCCTCGCCTCGCTGATCAGAGACCAGGCCAGCGGGACTGGATCTCCTGAGGCTGCGCGTTCAAAGCAGTATCTAACGGCCTCCTTGGTTGCAATTTTTCCTGGTAGCGACGACGGGAAAGGTATTGGCCTAAATCCAGGAGAAAACGTCGGCACACAGTTTGATATATCGAACATCATGGTTCTATTTTCGAAAGCCAGATCAAACTGCGGACCAACGTTTCGCGTATGCGTTCCAGTTAGGACGCTTAGCCAATCAATGGCTATGTCAAGCCATGCATCAAGTGAATTAAGAATTTCGGTCTTCATCATCTCCGACTTCGAACCCGTCGGGACTATTGCCGTAAACCCCAGGCGCATAATTATCGCAACCTGAAGGGCTGCCCGAGCAATGCCCCAATCCTGATACGGCACCTGCCCGATAAGTTGCGGAGGATTTTGGAGCATTCTGTCTGCATCGCGGCCAGCGATATCATGTGGAAAATGAACCACAACCGGATATCCGGAAATGGTTGTCTGCATATCGCTGCCGATTAATTCCTGATCGCACAGCCAATGTACTTCCAGCGGGCTTCGCCATTCGAGACTATCTACCATTACCTATTCCATTCAGTCAACGTTTGCCAAACCATCGATTACTCGCCATTAACAGTCAAGTACTTCCGTACCAAGCGGTCGCTATCCAGCTAGAGCGACGACACCGGCTGCGATTACTATTTTATAGACAGGTAACGATCCCCCACCGTGCCACACACGCGCCATGAACCAGGGTCAACAGGGGTCGATCCGGGTACCTTACACGCATCCGGTAGCCCAGGTCAGACCGTAATTCTCGCCTATTCGCCTGCTTCCCAAGCAGGTAGCGCGGGTTCGATTCCCGTCATCGGCTCTCCCGCCTCCCCCGCGAACTCAGGCCAGCCCTGGACGCGGGGAGGCTTTTTGTGCCGCCCCCGCCACGCGAGCGCCGCGAGCAGACCGGGGAACACTCCCCAGACGATGATCAGCACGAGCCAGAACACCGGTGGTTGCGCGACCGGGCCGGGCTCGGGGTGCTCGTAGCTCGGCAGCCTGAAAACTCCCGAGTACCACACAAGCCAGAGCGCGAAATCGGCGGCGAACAACAAGCAACCGCCGAAGATCGCCCACCTCCACCCACTCACACCACCAACGAGCAACGCCACACCCGCGACAACCGCGACGCCCACCTTGGTGACGAGCAGGGCATGACTACCCGCCGAAACCTCCTCGTCGGGCATCCCTTCGACCATCAGCAGGAACGAGTAGACCAACACCAGAACAGCAGCGACACAGGCCCCGAGCCCGGAGAAAACGCGCGCCCAGACGCTCGATGACGACATGACGGCATGCTAGTCACAGAGATCGCTCGGCGCGCCCTGGCGCCTCGCCCAGATCTCATCCACGCCGACTCGGCCAACAGTCGAGTGTCGCGTAGCAAGCTGTAGCGGTGCGTACTCGTAAACGGATGGGTTGCCTGCTGCTGGCGTTGGTAGCCATCACCCCGGTCGCCGGATGTAGTTCCCACGACGGTGAACAAATCACCGTTCAGGACGGAAGTCCCGCATTGACGGCAACTTTCGCTCGGCTCTTGGAAGAAAAGCGGAGCGCACGATTGGGCGAGATCGTCGCATCATCCGGTGCTCAGATCGGTTCGTGGGACCGCATGTACAGCTTCAGCTCACCCAACACCAGCGACGAACTCAATCGCGCACTGGGCACCGACGGAGCGACATGGACCGGGTTACACACCCACTCCGAATCGACAACGCAGGTGTTCGTACATGACGGCAAAGTTGTCCTCGCCTATGACGACAGGGAGCGGGGGCCGATCGTCAAGAGGCTGACCTACGCCACTCCGGACTCGATCGTGAGCCCGAAGTCGGCGGTAACCAAGGCTATCGGCGGGGATCGAACGATCTGGTATCTGGAAGTACAGGGATTCTCATGATCGAGCTGGGGTGTGTGGGTTCGTCCGCCGATGCCGCGGCCCGCGGAATCACGCAGGCCGCGGCACGACGCTGATCACCGGTGATGATCATTCCGGCGCGGTAGCAGCAAGGCCGGGATCACTGCGAGGGCGATCATGATCGGAGCGAGCAGGTAGGTGTGCTGGAACGCTTCGGCCAGGGCGGGAGCGAGGTCGCTGCGTTGGGCCGGAGCCATGTCGTGCAGGGCTTGCAAGCCGCCGGTCACCGGGAGGAGTGCGCCGAGGGTCACCGAGGAGACCGCGGTGCCGACCGCAAGGGCGGTGGTGCTGATCATGTTCAGCACCGTCGATCCCGCGGGCTGGTCGGCGCGGCTCAGCGACCGGGTCGCGGTGGTCATGACCGGCATCATGGTGCCGCCGCCACCGGCGCCCATGAGCAGCATGCTCGCGCCGAGTGCCCAGTACGGCGCGTCCGCGTCCAGTTGGACGATGAACGACACGAAACCGATGAGCGCCACCGTGATCGATAGCGGTAGGTAGCGGCCGGGCGGAATCCGATCGATCAATCGGCCCGCCGCCTGCATGGTGAGACCGGAGGCAAGCGCGAACGGGATACCCAGGGCGCCTGCCACCAGTGCGGATTCGCCACGGACCACTTGGAAATACAAGGGCAGCAACAGCATCGAACCGAAGTAGCCGGCTGCGAACAGGGCGAGCAGCAGCGCGGCGGGTCCGCTGATCCGGTTGCCGAGGACCCGCAGGTTCAGCAGCGGATCCTCGATGGTCAGGGACCGGCGCACGAAGGCGGCGATCAGCACGGCCCCGGCCAGCAGCGGGACAAGCACAGCGGGCGTGGCGAATCCGGCCTGCTCACCAGCCGCGGTCACCCCGTAGATCAGCAGGGCCAGACCTGGTGACATCAACAGGAGTCCAGGTAGGTCGAGTGCGTGCCGCGGTTCCGGCACATCGTCGGGCACGATCCGAGCGGCCAAGACCAGCACCAACACGCCCATCGGCAGATTGATGAAGAACATCCACCGCCACGACACCTCATCGATCAGGTAGCCGCCGATCACGGGCCCGAGCAGCGGGCCGACCAGAATGGCCAGACCAAGGGTGCTCATCAACCGGCCGAGCCCATCCGGCCCGGCCGCGCGCAGCAGGATCGTCATCGCGACCGGCATGAGCAGCCCGCCACTGGCGCCCTGCACGACCCGGAAAGCGATGAGCGACTCCATGTTCCAGGCCAGCCCGGCCAGCACGGAACCGATCGCGAAGGCGGCTACCGCAGTCAGGTACAGCCGTTTGGCGCCGAACCGGCCGACCAGCCACGCCGAGGCGGGCACCACGGCACCGAGCGCGAGCGAATAGCCGGTCGCCACCCACTGGATGGTGTTCAGGCCCGCGTCGAATTCCGCGGACAACGTGTTGATCGAGACATTGACGATGGTCTGGTCCAGCGTGGCCATGATGGTGCCGAGCACCAGCACCAGGGCGATCGTCATCGGGTTGCGAGCGACGACGGACGACGCGGCAGCCTTCGCGGTAGTGGTCACGGCCCTCACGCCCCGTACGGGTTGGCGGCACGGGCGGCACGCAATGCCTCACCCCACCAGGTCAATTGCTTCAGCATCGCCTTGGTGGCGGTAACCGCGTCGGACGAATCGGCCAGCTCACCCGCGTCATCGAATCGACGCCACGGATTCGCGAAGCTGACGGTGTCGCGAATGGTGACCGCGTGCAGTTCGGCGAAGACCGGCCGCAGATGTTCCACCGCCCGCAGCCCACCGGAGATCCCACCGTAGGAAACGAATCCCACCGGCTTGGCCTGCCATTCGACATGATGTTCGTCGATCAGATTCTTCAGCGCGCCCGGGTAGCTGTGGTTGTACTCCGGCGTCACCACCACGAAAGCGTCAGCACGGGTGAGCGTTTCGGTGGCCTCGGCCCGCGACGGGTGATCGGTGACCGCACCGAACGCGTGCGACAGTGCGACCTCCCGGGTATCGACGATCTCGACCTCGAGAGTGTCGTGTCGCCGCAGCCGACCGACAAACCAGTCCGCAATGGTCGTGCCGAAACGACCCTCCCGTGTACTGCCGATGACTACCGCAACCCGCAGCGGAACCGGGACCGCCCCGCCCTGCGACCCTTCGATATCGACGTGGTTGCTCATGAGGCCCCTCCTCTGGACTATCGCACCAGCCTTGGCGCTGCCCACAGCCTCCAACCTCAACCAAAATTCAGGTCAACCCTGTGTGATCGGGGCCATACCCGACCACCCCGCCTTGCTCGGGTTGTTCAGCCACCCAGCTTCACGCACTCGGCGGCGATCTTCGCTTGGGCCGCACCCACTTTGGCCGCGTCTTCCTCGTTGAGCTCCTTGGCCTGCTCGCCGGCTTGGCCGTTGGCGACCATCACGCGCAGGCCGTCTTGGGACATGCCCGAGTCGAGGAAGACCTGGGCGGCGCAGTCGGCGAGCGATACGTCCTTGAGGCCCTTGTCCTGCAGGGATTTCGACAGTTCCGCCTGGGTTACCGCAGGCTCATCGCTGCCGCAGGCCGACAGTGCCGGCAGCGCGATGAGCGCTGCGGCGATCAGACAGATCCGCACTCTGTGTGTCCTCCCGGTCGACACGCATCGGCCGATGCGTGGCCGAGTTGGATCATGCCCGAACGGCGGCGGATGGGCCACACCCCCGAACTGACTCACGAGTAAGATCGGGTCATGGGAGAGCACATCGATCTGCGGTTCGAGAACGCACGCGCTTATGTCACGCTGAATCGTCCGGCGAAACACAATGGACTGACTCTGGAAATGTTGCGTGACCTAGTCGCTGCGGCAGATGCGGTGTCCGGGCACAAGGAAATTCGCGCGGTCATCGTGACAGGTAACGGCCCGAGTTTCAGTAGCGGTCTGGATATCGCCGCCGCGACCCGCGACCCGATCGCTATTGTGCGTGAATTCCTGCCGCGACCGTGGCGGGGCACCAACACTTTTCAGGAAGCCTGCTGGGCATGGCGTCGCCTGGACGTCCCGGTGATCGCCGCGGTGCACGGCCGCTGCTTCGGCGGCGGACTGCAACTCGCCCTCGCCGCCGACTTCCGCATCGCCGCCCCGGCTGCCGAGTTCTCGGTGATGGAAGCCGCGCACGGCCTCATTCCCGACATGTCGGGCACCGCGTCGTTGTCGCAGCTCATCGGCATCGATCAGGCTCTGCTGCTCACCATGACCGCGGAGCGCGTCGACGCCGATCACGCCAGAAGGATCGGTCTGGTCACCGATATCGCCGACGATCCGGTGGCTGCGGCGGAGTCTCTCGCCGACCGGATCGCGGCCCGTGATCCACGCGCGGTCGCCGCCGCCAAGCGCCTGTTCGACCGCTCCTGGCACCGGCCCGCACGCGGCAGTTTCGCCGCGGAACGGGCGGCACAAATCCCTCTGCTGCTGCGTAAGGCGATTTTTCGCTGACGCGGACAAATAAACGCAACCTCAACTCTAGGCCGCGTCACAGTACTTTCTCGCGCTTCCGGCTGTTAGTTTCAGTTCACTAATCCGACGGAAAAAGTACACCCGATTCAACTGGGTGTGCTTATTCCCGTGTGCCCGGAGGCTGACGTGAACTCGCTCGCGATGACCGTATTGGCGGGGGCCACCGCATTGCTGCTCGTCGGGACGGCGCCCGCCGCGGCCGACCCGAACGCGATCAACCCGATCCCGGTCCTCAACGGCACCTACGGCCTGCCGGTCCTGCACGGCCGGGCGCAGGCCGTGTTCCAGGTGACCGGCATGGCGAGCCCGAACGCCACGCACACCTACAACGTCCTCGGCACCGACCTGGGGATCATGTGGGACAACGGGCACGGCGAGATGCTCACCGCGTTCGGCGACACCGCGGGCGTCGGCCTCCCGAACCTGCTGCGCGACAGCAAGTGGGCTTGGCGCTCGAACTTCCTGGCCCGCAGTTTCAGCCGCAATCCGGCCGAGGGCATCCATTTCCACAGCGTGGTGCGCGACGGTATCGGCCAGGCCCGCGAACTCGTTTTCAGCCCGAAGGACGGCGAGGAGATCAGCCGGATCCCCACGGCGGGCGTGTCGGTCGGCGGCGTGCAATACATGTCGTTGATGTCGGTGCGCAGCTGGGACGCGCCCGGCGAGTGGACCACGAACTATTCGGGGTTGGCCGCGTCGTCGGACAACGGCGAGACATGGGCGGACCTTGCCCATACACGCAGGCCGAACGACAACGGCCACAACAAGTTCCAGATGAACGCCTTCCTGAAAGACGGCGGCTACGTCTACGAATTCGGCACCCCGCCGGGCCGCGACAACGAAGCCTTCCTCGCCCGCGTGCCCGAGAGCGAGATCGAGAATCTGGCCGCCTACGAGTACTGGGACGGCGGCGGCTGGACGCGCGGCGACGCGAACGCCGCGGCCCCCGTCATGGCCGGGGCAGCCGAACTGTCGGTGATGTACAACGAGCACCTCGGCCAGTTCGTCTCCCTCACCACCGACCCCGCCAATTCGGTGGTGCTGCGCCGCGCACCGTCACCGGAAGGCCCGTGGAGCCCGCCCGAGATCCTCATCGATGCCCGCGAACTGCCCACCGCCTACGCCCCGCAGATCTTCCCGTACCAGACCGGCCGTGACCTCTATTTCCTCACAACCGTCCATACCCAGTACAACGTCATCCTGATGCGCACATCCCTCTGACAGTTCGACCACCGCAAGTAAGCACATGGGTAACTCACCGGGCACGGGCTAACATGACAGCGACACACCGCCAGCCGCGTCGCAACCGAGAACGCACCTGAGCCTGGCCAGAATTCGCGGGGAGGCGGAACAGCATGGACGCGGCGGAGTGGGACGCACGCTATGCCCGCAGCGAATTGGTCTGGGGCGCACCACCCAACAGCACGGTCGTCGAATACGTCCACGGCCTCGACCGAAGGCTGCCGCTGCAAGCCGACGGCACCGCCGCCCCGATGCGCGCCCTCGACCTGGCCTGCGGCGAAGGCCGTCACGCGCTGTGGCTGGCCACTCACGGCTGGCAGGTGCAGGCCGTCGACTTCGCCCAGGTGGGCATCGACAAGGGGCGAACGGTCGCCGCGCGCCTGTCGCGTTCGGTTCGTTCGCGCGTCGAGTGGACCTGCGCCGATATCACCGACCTCGATGCGGCGGGCGTCAGCGGTCCGTTCGAACTGATCCTGATGGTCTTCGTCCACCTGCCACCGCAGGAGCGCCGCGCGCTCCTCCACCAACTCGCGTCGATGCTCGCCCCCGGCGGCATGTTGCTGGTCCTGGGCCACGCCACCCGCAACATCACCGACGGTTACGGCGGCCCCCAGGATCCGACGATCCTGTTCGCTCCCGACGACATCCGCGCCGATCTCGACGGCACCGGCGTCACCGTCACCACCGCCCGCGAGGTGTTCCGCCCCACCGAGGGCGCCGACGCCATCGACGCCCTTGTCGTTGCCGAGTCAGTCGAACCGACCGCGTAGCTGCTCGGCGAAAGCCCTGGCCGAGGCCAGATCGTCCGCGCTCGGCCGCCCCTTGTTGAGCCCACCGACCAGCGCGAGCGGTCCCATCGTGTCGAGCCCACGGCAGGAGAACCCACCGACCAGCTCGAAACCTTTGTCTTCGAGCTGATCGCCGAGGTTGCGCAGGTACGGACGTACTCGCAGCTCGGGCAGCCCGCTGGTCGCGAAGATGAAGGCGTCGCGGTTCTGTCCGGCGGGCAGCGCGTCGACGAAGGCGCGCAGCCGGGCGTCGAGCGACATCCAGTACACCCCCGACCCGAACCCGATCAGGTCGTAGTCACCCAGCTCGGCGGCGGTGATCTCGGCCGGATCAACCACTCGCGCGTCGAGCACCGAGCCGATGGCGTCGGCGACCTTCCTGGTATTGCCGAGCGCCTTGGACGTGCACACGATGAGCGCTTTCATTACTCCCCCTACCTGGTCCGATGTGCCGAAAGCCTAACTCCACCGGCCGAACCACGGTTGCACTGTCGCCGCGATCACGTCGAATCCGGTGCGGAACGAGTGAGGTTGCTTCGGAATGACGCGCACCTCTGCGGCATCGGCGGGATCGGGGATCCCGAACGGGTCGCTGCCACCGTTGATGACGACCACCTGCGCGTCGCCCACCGACACCAGCTCGTCGCGCCGGGACTTCTCGGGCTTTCCGGGCGGATGCAGCGGGAAAGACAGGGCGATCACCCCGCGCGCACCCAGTTCGACGGCCGTGCGGCACGCCACCCGCGCACCGTTGCTCCGGCCACCCTGCACGAGCGACACACCGGGGAATCGCTCGCGCAACGCCGTGACGATCTCGACCCAGGCCTGGTCCTGGGTCACCGCATTGCCCGGCGCTCGCCGACCGGCAACCCGGTACGGCTGCACCACACGGGCTACCGCGGCACCGGCGGCGAGGGCCGAATCGCGCACGGTGAGAATGTCTTTCGCATCGACGCCGCCGCCCGATCCATGGGTCATCACCAGCAGGAATGCCGGGTCGGCCACCTCGTCGAGCTCGATCTCGGCCGGTCCGGCTGACGTCTCGATGCGCACACCTCACGGTAGCCCCGTGGTCGCCGCGAGCAACGTCTCGGCACGCGCGCGTGTTTTTCACGTCACATTGCTGGCGAACCCCTTTGCCGAGAGCCTTACCCATCGGTAATATGGTCGATAAGTTACCCGCGAGTAGCATGCGGAAAACCGGACAGCTACCCGGTGGACGACCTGACGGGCGGGAACGGCACACAACCGACCGCACCAGAACTCAACGGAGAGTGAGTACTCACATGGGCCACTACAAGGCAAACGTTCGCGACCTCGAGTTCAACCTCTTCGAGGTTCTCGGCGTCGGCAAGGTGCTGGACGCGGGCGCCTTCGGCGACCTCGACACCGACACTGTCAAGGAAATGCTCTCCGAGGTCCGCCGCCTGGCCGAGGGCCCGCTGGCCGACTCGTTCGCCGACGCGGACCGCAACCCGCCGGTCTTCGACCCGAACACCCACACCGTCACCATCCCCGAGTCCTTCAAGAAGTCCTACAAGGCGCTCGAGGACGGCGAATGGGTCAAGGTTCCGCTGCGCGAGGAGCTCGGTGGCCTCGGTGCCCCATCCGTCATCGGCTGGGCCCTTGCCGAGATGGTGCTCGGCGCCAACCCGCCGATCCAGATGTACGCCGCAGGCGCGGGCTTCGCTCAGGTGTTCTACAACAACGGCACCGATGAGCAGAAGGAATGGGCGAAGAAGATCGCCGACCGCAACTGGGGCGCCACCATGGTGCTGACCGAGCCCGACGCGGGGTCCGACGTCGGCGCCGGCCGCACCAAGGCGATCAAGCAGGAGGACGGCTCCTGGCACATCGAGGGCGTGAAGCGCTTCATCACCTCGGCCGACTCCGACGACATGTTCGAGAACATCATGCACCTGGTGCTGGCCCGCCCCGAGGGCGCCGGACCGGGCACCAAGGGGCTGTCGCTGTTCTACGTCCCGAAGACCCACTTCGACTTCGAGACCGAGACCTTCGGCGACCGCAACGGTGTGTTCGTCACCAACGTCGAGCACAAGATGGGCATCAAGGCCTCGGCCACCTGTGAGCTCACCTTCGGTGGCCACGGCGTCCCCGCCAAGGGCTGGCTGGTCGGCGAGGTGCACAACGGCATCGCCCAGATGTTCGACGTCATCGAGAACGCGCGAATGATGGTGGGCACCAAGGCCATCGCGACCCTGTCGACCGGTTACCTGAACGCGCTCGAGTACGCCAAGACCCGCGTGCAGGGTGCCGACCTCACCCAGATGACCGACAAGACCGCGCCGCGTGTGACCATCACCCACCACCCGGACGTGCGTCGCGCGCTGGCCATGCAGAAGGCCTACGCCGAGGGCCTGCGTGCCATCTACCTCTACACCGCCGCGCACCAGAACCCGGAGATCGCCGAGGCCGTCTCGGGTGCCGACAAGGACGTCGCGTTCCGCGTGAACGACCTGCTGCTCCCGATCGTCAAGGGTGTCGGTTCCGAGCGCGCCTACCAGTACCTGACCGATTCGCTGCAGACCTTCGGTGGCTCGGGCTTCCTGCAGGACTACCCGATCGAGCAGTACATCCGCGACGCGAAGATCGACTCGCTGTACGAGGGCACCACCGCCATCCAGGCGCAGGACTTCTTCTTCCGCAAGATCGCCCGCGACCGCGGTGTGGCCCTGGCCCACGTGGCCGGCCAGATCCAGAAGTTCCTGGACGCCGACAACGCCAACGAGCGTCTCAAGGGTGAGCGCAAGCTGCTCGCCACCGCGCTCGAGGACGTGCAGGCCATGGCCGCCACCCTGACCGGCCACCTGATGGGTGCCCAGGAGCAGCCGTCCGAGCTGTACAAGGTCGGCCTGGGTTCGGTCCGCTTCCTGATGGCCGTCGGCGACCTGTTCATCGGCTGGATGCTGCTGAACCAGGCCGAGATCGCCCTGGCCGCCCTCGACAACGGCGCCACCGGCTCCGACGTGCCGTTCTACACCGGCAAGGTCGCCTCGGCGCAGTTCTTCGCCCGCAACGTCCTGCCGGAGCTGACCGCCACCCGCCAGATCCTCACCACGCTGGACAACGACATCATGGAGCTGGACGAGGCTGCGTTCTGAGCCTGACAGCTCGACCGAACGGCCCGGAGCTTTTGCTCCGGGCCGTTTTTCTATTCGGTGCGGTCCGGTGCGAAGTAATGGTCCGCGCCGCGCTGCTCGACCGTCTCGAGGAGCATCTGCACGAAGGCTCGTAAGCGCGCCGTCTCCGCGCCGGGCATCCATACCGGGCACCACACGTGGCCCTGTCCGTCGCTGAACGGGACGTATACCGCTCCGCGGCGGGGGTAGTGCCGCTCGGCGTGGGCGCCGGCCGGGTGGACCCCGGCTCCGAAAGCGACGGCGGTCAGTACGTCTTCGAAGGTTTGGGCGCCGTTCGAGCCTGCCGGACTGATGTGCCAGGTTTCGTCGAGGTAGCGGTGCCAGTACGCGCCGGCGGGGCCGCCGATGGCGATCACCTCGGTGCCCGTGGTGGTGCTGTCGATCGAGCTGCTGCGGGCGAGGGCGTGATCGCGCGGAACAACCAGGCCGGTGGGTTCGGTGAGTAGCTCCGGTCCGGCGACCAGGTCGTGTTCGCCGACCGGGGAGTGGCTGATGACCAGGTCGAGTTCGTCGCGGCGCAGCGGGCCGAATACATCGCCGAGGTGGACCTCGCGGGCGTGTACCTCGCATTCGGGATGGCGGTTCCGGAACTCCTGGACCGTGTCGACCAGCAGGCTCGCCGCCAACCCGCCCAGATAGCCCACGCGCAGTGTCCCTTCCACGCTTCGCGCCGCCGCTTGCGCGCGTTCGACGGCCCGGTTCAGTTGCGTCCGGATCGGGATCAGATCGTCGCGCAGCATCCGGCCGACCGGCGTGAGCCGCACCTGCCTGCTGGTTCGTTCGAAAAGTAGCGCGCCGAACTGCCTTTCGAGCTTCTTGATCGTCTGGCTGACCCGTGCCTGCGTCAGATACAGACGTTCGGCGGCCCGCCCGAAGTGCAGTTCCTCGCACAGGGCCAGGAAGATCTCGATCTCCTGCCGTTCCATAACTCCCGCTAATCGACCATGTCGGCGACGGCCGTTGATGCACGTGAACGCGACCGGCAGTCTGAAATCACTCCATTCGAGACCGTACGTCCGGGTACCGACACAAATGGCGTTAACGGAACACTTTTCCCACTAAGGGAGTTGCACACTCACATGACCACGACACTGACCGCCCCGCCCCGGGCGGGGACCGACCGGCCCACCCTCGCCCTCGGCGCGCTTGCGCTGGGCGCCTTCGGAATCGGCCTCACCGAATTCGTCATCGTCGGACTGCTCGGCGTGATCGGTGACGACCTGTCCATCTCGGTCCCGACCGCTGGCCTGCTGGTCTCCGGCTATGCCGCAGGCGTCGCCGTGGGCGCGCCGCTGATGACCGCGCTTGGCTCGCGCGTCCCACGCAAGACCATGCTCGCGACACTCATGGGCCTCTTCATCGCGGGCAATCTCCTCTCGGCCCTGGCGCCCACCTACGAACTGCTGCTCACCGGCCGGATCGTCGCCGCCCTCACCCACGGCGCGTTCTTCGGCATCGGCTCCGTGGTGGCAGCAGGTCTGGTAGCACCCGACCGCCGGGCCGCGGCCATCGCCACCATGTTCACCGGGCTCACCCTCGCCAATGTCGCCGGTGTGCCGCTGGGCACGGCGCTCGGCCAGGCATTCGGCTGGCGGTCGACGTTCTGGGCAGTGACCGCCGTCGGTGTGGCCGCGCTGCTCGCCGTCCTCATGCTGGTCCCACACCAGCCACGCGGCGAATCCAACTCTCTGACAGAGCAATTGGCTGTCTTCGCTCGCCCGCAGGTGTGGCTGGCGCTGTCGATCACCGCGCTCGGCTTCGGTGCCGTCTTCGCCGCGTTCACCTTCTTCGAACCGATCCTGACCGAGGTGACCGGCCTGCCCGACGCTGCCGTCCCGTGGCTGCTCGTCGTTTTCGGCGTCGGCCTGTTCGCGGGCAATATCGTCGGCGGCCGGCTGGCCGATCGCGCCCTGCTGCCTACGCTGATCGGCGCGCTTGCCGCGTTGACCGTGGTGCTGATGATCTTCGCGGTAGTCGCCGGACACCCGGTCGGCGCGGTCGTCAGCATTCTCGCGCTCGGCGCGACCGGGTTCGCCATCGTCCCCGCTGTCCAGATGCGCGTACTGGACACGGCGGGCGGCGAATCGGCGCTCGGCTCGGCCGCCAATATCTCCGCCTTCAATATCGGCATCGCGGTGGCTTCCTGGCTCGGCGCCGCCGCCATCGACTCCGGGTTCGGCCTGACCGCGCCCGCCTGGATCGGCGCGGCTCTGGCCGCCGCCGCCCTGCTCACCACCCTGTTCGCCCGTGCGCTCCAGCGCCGCGGCTAGACCGACTACCGAGAATCGACGAACCCATGCACGTCTGGAAGAAGATGATGACCGCCGCCATCGCGATCGCCGCCACCCTCACCGCGGCCTGCACCAGCACCGAGGCCGCTCCCGCCGACACCGCGAACACCGCATGGTCGGTGCCGATGCAGCAGCCGAGCACCGGTTTCGAGCCGAACTGGTCGCTCGACGGATTCGCCCAGCACACACTCCGGCAGGTCGTCCGGGTCACCAGCGGTGGTGATTCCGCCCGGATCACCCTCTCCAACCGCTTCGGCCGCACCGATCTCCGCATCGCCTCGGCCACGATCGCCCGCACCGATTCCGGGGCGCGCGTACATCAGGACACACTGCGCCCCCTCCGCTTCCACGGCAGCGAAACCGCCACCATCGCTCCTGGCGCCGACCTGACCAGCGACCCCGCCGAGCTGCATCTGGCTCCGCTCGAATTCGCCACGGTCACTTTGTATCTGGACGAACCCACCGGGCCCGCCACCTTCCACGCCCAGGGCTATGCGACGTCCTACCGCGCGCCAGGCAACCACGCCACCGACGCCGACGCCACCGCCTTCACCGAGACAACGCACTCCTGGTACTACCTGTCGAGCGTGCAGATGAGCGGCGCCGCCTCCGCGGATGCGATCGTCGCGTTCGGTGACTCGATCACCGACGGTTTCGGCTCCGACAACGACGGCAACAACCGCTACCCCGATGCCCTGGCCGACCGCCTCGCCGCCGCCGGCACCCCCCGCCCCGTCCTCAACGCGGGCATCGGCGGCAACACCATCATCAGCGATTCCCCCTGGTACGGCGAGAGTGCGTTGCGCCGCTTCGATCGTGACGTCCTCGCCCAGGGCGGTGCCCGCACGGTCGTCATGCTCGGCGGACTGAACGATATCGGCTTCTCGGAGGTCGACCTGCCGACCTACAAGCCCAACCCGGTCGTCACCGTGGACCAGCTGATCGCGGGCTACCGCGACATGATCGCCCGCGCCCACCGAGCCGGACTGCGCGTCATCGGCGGAACCCTCCTGCCGATGAAGGGCGCCGAGTACTACACCCCCACCTCCGCCGCGAAGCTGCGCGCACTGAACGAATGGATCCGCACCAGCGGCGAATTCGACGCCGTCGCCGACTTCAACACCGCTGTCGCCGACCCGGCCGACCCGGAACGCCTCAACCCCGCCTTCGACTCCGGCGACCACAAGCACCCGAACGCCGCAGGTTACCGAGCAATGGCCGCCGCAATCGACCTGAACACCCTCTAGGTTCATCTCTACTGAACGGCCCGGAGCTTTCGAGCTCCGGGCCGTTTCGTTGTTTCCGGGTGATCTTTGCGGCGTACTCTTGGTTTAACCGTCGTCGGGGTGAGGCTCGGGGGTTGGGATGGCTGAAAGTTCTGCGCTCAGTGTGTATTTGCGCGAGCGGCGGTTGGCGGCGGGGTTGGCGCGGGCGGAGCTGGCGGCTCGGGCGCAGATGGCGCCGCTGCTGGTGACGCAGATCGAGACCGGGGCCCTGGTGCCCAATACCGCGATGCTGCAACGGCTTTTCGACAGTCTCGATGTGCCGCCGTGGTATCGGAAGCACATTCTCGTGCTCGGTCTGCCGTCGGTCGATACCGGCGCCGCGCCGACGGCACCGTCGACCGAGGACCTCGCCGACCTCGGCAGTCTCACTCACCCGGCCTGCTACCAGCGCTTCCCCACCATGGACCTGCTCGCCGCGAATGCCGAGTACCAGCGCATCTTCCCCGGCACCGGCGCCGGGGTGAACCTGCTCGAATGGATGTTCCTGAATCCGGCCGCCAAGAAGGCGCTGCTCGACTGGACCACCGAAGCCCAGGTGCTGGTGCATGCCTTCCGCATGCTGTCGCCGCTCGCTCCCACTCAGCGCGTCACCGCGATCACCACCGCCTGTGCGGTCTCACCCGATTGGGATGCGGTGTGGGCCAGCGAGCTCCGGCCGCAGGACGTCGCCCGCCGACACGTCCGCGTACGCGACCGAACCACCGGCGTCGAACGGCGCTACCTGCTTCGCATCTACGACCCGGCCTTCCCCACCCGTCCGTGGTGGCTGTACCGGATGATCCCGTCGCGGTAAACACACAAAACGGCGCCCGTCAAAATCCGACGGGCGCCGCGTTGAACTACCTCGATGCTCAGCCGGCCGACCCGGAGGCGAAGGCGGCGAGCAGGGGCAGAATCTGGACCAGGGTGTCGAACATGCTTCTCCTTCTAGACGAATAGTCACTTCTTATCAGTGCCGAATTACGCAGCACATAATTCGGATGAACGTGAGAAGAACTCATCGTCACCGACGGCCGGTCCCGTCGGTGCGTTCGCACCCGGCCCGGTTGTTACTCGGCAGGCGTCTCGGCGGTGCCACTGCTCAGCAGCGCGAGCAGCGCGGCCAGATCCAGCCCTTCGGCAGAACCGGTGGCGGGCTCCTCCGCCACGGTCTCGGCCTCGCCCGAACCACTGCTCAGCAGCGCGAGCAGAGCCGCCAGGTCCAGGCCCTCGAGCGAGCCGGTGGGCTCCTCCGCGACCGGCTCGGTCTCCGCGGTGCCCGAGGTGAGCCCGCTCAGCAGTTCCGACGACCCGGTGGCCGGTTCTTCGGCGGCCGCGACCCCCATGCCCATCATCGACATGCTCGCCGCCGCGACCATCGCCACACCGAATGCACGAATCTTTGCCATTGTGAACCCCTCATCTTTCAGATTTGCGGCGAATTTCCGCCGCACAAGATGTCTAACACCACGGCAGACCGCTCGGCAGACGTCTGAAAGGGGGGCAAGACAGCAGCCGAGGGTTTGCTCAGGCGCCCGAACCGCTGGTCAGCAGGCGTATCAGACCCGTCATCGCCCACAGCATTGTCGTAACCGGCCACGTCGGCCATTCTTCCGCGATACCGAACACCCGAAACCCCTTGTTACTCATCAATTCACCGTAAAGTCGACAGCTTAGTGATCACACGATGCGGAACCGATTCCGGTACTCCGCGGGGGTGGTGTCGAGCCTTCGACGGAAAGCGCGCGCCAACGTATCGACGGTATTGAATCCACAGGTGGCCGCGATGCGCTGCAGCGTTTCGTCGCTCGTCTCGAGCCGTTGCCGCGCGACCTCCACTCGCGCCGCCTCGATATAGGCGGCAGGCGTCATCCCGAGCTCGGTCCGGAAAATCCGCGTGAGCTGGCGTTCACTCACATGCGCTTGTTCGGCCAACTCGGTCACCGTGAGTGGTCGCGCGATATTGCCCGCGATGTAGTGCCGCAGCTCGTCGATGCGGCGGGTGGTGGAGACCGGCTCGAGCGAAACACTGAACTGACTCTGCCCGCTCGGCCGCTTCAGGAACATCACCAGCTGGCGGGCGACGCGCAGCGCGAGTTCCTCACCGAAATCGTCGGCGACCAGGGCCAGCGTGAGGTCGAGACAGGCGGTGAGCCCCGCACCGGTCCACACATTGTCGTCGCGGATATAGATCGGATCTGCGTCTACCCGCACCGCCGGATGCTCTGCGGCGAGTTGGTGCGCGGTCGACCAGTGCGTGGTGGCACGCTTACCGTCGAGCAACCCCGCCGCCGCGAGCACATGCGCCCCCACACACACCGAAGCCACCCGGCGGGCACCGGCGGCCATCATCGAAACTGCCTCGACCACAACAGGTTCCACCACTGCGCGGACTTGTCGCCGCTCATCGGTCTCGACCGCGCCCGGCACGACGATCGTGTCGATCCGCCGCCCGGTCAACCCGTCGAACGTCACGTCGGGCAGCACCCGGACACCCGCCGAGGTCGTGACGGGATCCAGCGTCTCGGCGGCCAGCACCACTTCGTAGCCGGTCGGCTCGTCCATCTCCCGCTGCAACAGCGAGAACACCTCGGGCGGCCCCGTCACGTCCAGCAGGTCGACCCCCTCGAACAGCACCACCACAATGAGTCGTCCCACCATCCACCTCCTGCCCATGTCCGAATCTGCAGGTTACATGACATTGCAGACATCTCCGCGCGGCCATAGCGTGGAACCCATGACCTCCACAACCCTGCGCCAGCTCAGCGGCCTCGACGAAACCCCCGCCGCCCTCGCCACCTCGACCCTGATCCTGGTCGACTACCAGAACACCTACACCCGCGGTGTCATGGAACTGACCGGCTGGGAGCAGGCGATCGACGCCGCCGCCGACCTGCTCGAGCAGGCCCGGCAAGCAGGCGCCACCGTCATCCACGTGATGCACAACAGCGGCGAGGGCAGCCCCTACGACATCACCACCGATATCGGTCAGATCCACCCCAAGCTCGCCCCCACCGCCGACGAAGCCGTCGTGGTGAAGTCCTTCCCCAACTCCTTCGTCGACACCGAACTCGGCGACCTGGTCGACGCCGCGGGCAACGAATCCGTCGTCATCGCCGGCTTCATGACCCACATGTGCGTCACCTTCACCGCCGAAGGCGCCTTCCTCCGCGGCAACAAACCCACCGTCGTAGCCAACGCCTGCGCCACCCGCCCCCTCGCCGAAGTCACCGCCTCTCAACTCCACGCCGCCGCCCTCGCCACCATCGGCGACATCTACGGAGTGGTAGTCCCGACCCCGGCCGACCTCACCGCCGGATAACCAGCGGACCCCAGCTTCCAGGACGACCTGGCCACCGAGATCGGCCGGATCCACCCAGCCGTCGCGCCCACCGCCGACGAAACGGTGTCGCCGAAAAGGCACCCGACGCCTTCCACGGCACCGAACTCGCCGACCGAATCACCGCCGCGGGCAAGGGATCGCTGGTGGTCGCCGGGGTTCATGACCTACATGTGCGTCACCGCCATAGCGTTCCTGCTCGACCACCTGCCCACCGTGATCGCCGGCGCGTGCGCCACCGCCGACGAGATGCACGCGAGCGCGCTGGCGACGATTTCCGACCTGTACGGGGTGATCGTTCCGTCCGTTCGGGAATTGCTGAACAACTGAAAAAAGCAAAAGCCGCACACCTTTCGATGTGTGCGGCTTTCTCCCGATTTATCAGCCGGCGTCGCCACCGGCATCGGCGCTCGGGGTGGTCGCGTCGCCCGAGCCGCTGGCAAGCTGCTCGAAGATCTTCGCCCAGCCCGCGGCGGACTGGTCGGCCGAGCCGGTCTCCTCCTCGGCGATCGCGGCGGCGTCGGTCTCGGTGTCCGGCTGGTCGGGCGCACTCGAACCGGCAACCAGCGCCTCGAGGAAGTTCGCAAGGTTCTCGGCGGAACCGGTGGTCGGCGCCTCGGTGTCGGCCGGCGGGGTGTTGGCGTCCTGTGCGGTGGCCACACCCGAACCGAACATCACCAGACCGGCCGCAACAATGAGTCCGAACCCAACCTTGCGGAACTGCTTCATGAAGTGAACCCCTTGTGAGAAAAGAATTTTGCCGACGTCATCGCCAGCCTCAAAGTTTCTAACACGGTGCACCGACAGCTGCGAACCCCCAGAAATTCAGATCAGCGGTTGCGCGTTAGCCAGGGAGTAGCCTTTTCCGTACCGCTAGCACGAGTTTTTCACATCGATGCATCGCATCCCCGCCGTCGAACCAGTGGAGCTGGCGGGGATCCGCACCGAACCTGCTGAACAATCGATGAACACCGGTGTATGCGGTTCCACCCGGGAGCGAAAGGGCTTTCTCGGGCTCCACCGGAAGGTGCGCAACTCCTGTGAATGCCCAGCTACCCCTGATTCACACCATGATAGATGTCACATCATTACTGCGTAACGGTGGCGTGAGCGAAATCGATTGACATCAACCTGTTCCGTCCACGAACCAATCTGAGGCCATTGGCCGCGGGCCGCAACCCGGTTCGATGATGGCCGACAACGAAACAAGGCAGGGCGCCGTCGAATGTTCAACGAGCGCCCTGTGCGTGCCGGTTACCCTGCGCCCAATTTTCAGGACTCGCCCGAGCCGCTGCGGAGCTGCTCGAGCAGCGCGACCAGGTGCAGCCCTTCCGACGAACCGGCCTCCAGCTCCCTCGCGACGGTCTCGGCCTCACTCGTACTGCTGCTCAGCAGCTCGAGCAGCGACGCTAGGGCTAAGCCCTCCACCGACCCGACGATATATGCAAGGCATCGGGGCCGAATTATCTTGCAGCCAAGCACTACTCGCTACTGCTGCGAGGTGGTGAGCCGATGCCTACCATTCGCCCCGTTTCGTCTGCTCTACGAGATCTGAGCTGTGCGACGGATCGCGTAGCTTGCGCCATAAGCGTCTGGGCCACATAAGCGGGAAATGTCCCGCACGCATCAGCATTCTGGTGATGCGCCACCATCGCTGGAGCCAGCAGTAGCACTGCCACGGCCACAACGAATTAAGCACGATTCGCATTCTGCTCGGCGCTGGCAGCATCGGACGGGCACTGTCGACTTCGAAGCGGTGGCCGAAAATTATATCGCGTGCCCACTCGTCTTCTGTCAGTTGATGTACTGCATGATCACCGACGATCCGCATACCAACAAACCGGTCAACGAGACGATTGCAGGCATCCGTATATGTCAGTCCATATGTTTGGGATATCAGCAGAGCGGTGCTGTGGAAGAAGTCTTCAGCGCGATGATCCCTCCATATATGTAGACGTAGCACAGGTTTCGCCCCTCCTGGCGGACGTCGACACCCCCTGCCCATCGCTTACAGAAGTTGCATTAGTGCATCGAAATGAATGGAAACACCTTCTTGAACTTGTCGAGGATATCCGGCCGTTTACGCAGCGCCACCGCAGCCTGACTCCTGGTTATCGAAGGATCGTAAACTTCCACGCCGCGAGCGTAGGCAATTCCGGTCAGAGCATCTGACACCGCCTCGCCTGGCCCGGTGCTATTGAACATGCCGACCACCTCGAGAGCCGCACCAGCGTTACCTTGAAAGTTGAGGAGATCATAAATGTACTCAGGAAGGTCCTCGACCTCGTTCGCCATGACTACATTGAGTGCCCATTGGCTCAACTCACGATCGTCTATAGCTTGAGCAAAAATACACCCGAGGACGAAACCCATCTGTTTGGGTCCGATTCGAGTGGCTTCATTGCCCACGATCTCCGGGCTCCCTTCGATATTGCCATGCCGCTCGGTCGGCCCGCATCGGGTCGCTGGCGGCGGATGGGGAGATAGGCGGTCGAGTGGCATTCCTGGCATCGAGCATCTCCTGCGGGATCGAGCAGTCGGCTGACGCAGCGGCCGATGCTGTGCCGGTATGGCAAATGCCCCGTCGGGGGACGGGGCATTTGTTTTCTACGTGCTGATGAATCAGGGGGTGGTGGTGCCCGGGTCGGTCGGCTCTTCGGCACCGGCCGAGCCCGAGGACAGGGCCTCGAGGATGGTGGCCAGGCTGTCAGCAGAACCGGTGTCCGGAGTCTCCGCCGGCTCCTCGGCGATGTCGGCCGGATCGGTCGGCTCTTCCGCGCCGGCCGAACCCGAGGACAGGGCCTCGAGGATGGTGGCCAGGCTGTCAGCCGAACCGGTGTCCGGGGTCTCCGCCGGCTCCTCGGCGATGTCGGCCGGATCGGTCGGGTCCTCCGCAGCAGCCGAACCGGACGACAGGGCCTCGACGATGGCGGCCAGGCTTTCGGAGGAGCCGGTTGCGGGCTCTTCGGCGGCGGAGGCCACGCCGGTGCCGAACATGGCGATACCGGCCGCGAGGGCGATGCCGAAACCGAGCGTGCGGATCTTCTTCATGAAGTGGAACCCCTTGGTATTAAGCATGATTGCCGACTGCGTTGCCGACTGGAAAGTTTCTAACACGGGGGGCGGACAGTTCCGCAGACACTTGTTTTCGGGGCACTTGCCAGGGTAATGCTGAACATTTGCCGCCAAGGAAGAGGTGACCGGAGAGCGGTGCGAGGGTTTCAGAACGATCGTTCGGAATCCAGAACTCGATGCCAGCTGGAAAAGTTGAACACTGCAGTACAAGCGGTCGGTTGCGGCTCCGAGGCGGATTCGGCCCGAAGCACCACGCGCTCGCGATCTTTCGTCACGGCGCCGAACTCATCTTGTTACCCAGCTAATACCTGGCGTACACCATGATTGATGTCACACGCAGGGCCGGTAACAGAACGATCAGCCAGAACGATTGTCGCGCAACCGGTTTGATTGACACTGTATAGCTACTGGTTGCCCGTCATATAACCACGTGCGCAACGGAAAAGGCCGCATATCCCGAATGGGATACGCGGCCTTCCGGCAATGAAGAACTCAGCGCACGGTGGCGGTGAGGTGGGGGAAACCCTTCTTGGGGTGCAGCATCGACAGATCCCAGCCGGTGTCGGCCTTCTCTGCGTAGATGTTCACCGAGGAGGGCAGGAGAATCGGCTTACCGAATTTGACCGTGTACGTGGCCTTTTCGGGCACCCGGCCCTCGATGGTGCCGAGGATGGTGGCCGCCGACCACATGCCGTGGGCGATGGTGGTGGGGAAACCCATTGCCTTGGCGCCGATTCCGGAGACGTGGATCGGGTTGCGGTCGCCCGAAGCGGCGGCGTAGCGGTTGATGATCTTCTGATCGACACGCTGCACGCGCAGCGGCGGCGGGGGTACCTCCTCCGGCGGGGGTGCGGACTTCGGACCGCCGGACAGCGAGGTGCGCTGCTGGTGCAGCATGGTCGCCACCTGACGCCACACCAGTTCGCGGCCGACGCGGATCTCCGTAACCGCGTCTACCAGCAGGCCTTTCGGGTGCTCGCGCAGGTTCTCGGTGTGCACGGTGAAGTCCAACGGCTCGGCCGCCGAGATCTCCCGGGTGCGTTCGATGACGTTCGAGAAGTGCACAGAACCCACCGCGGTGAACGGGAAGTCCCGTGCCACGAGCAGTTCCATCATCAGCGGAAAAGCCAGGACGAACGGGTAGGTGAGCGGCAGGGTGTCGCCGAAGCGCAGGCCGGTGGCGTGGCAGTAGGCGGCGAGGTGGTCGGGGTCCACCCGCACACCCTCGATGGCGACCCGGCGGTCGGGCAGTGCGGGCTTGCGGCCCGAGAGCGGCGCGGGCAGCGGGACGGCGCCGAGAGCCGCCTTCGCGTACAGCGCGCCGTTGCTCGGGATCTCGGTGAGCGTGATGGTCTGGGTCATCAGGCGCCGATCAGGCTCTGCCCGCAGACGCGAACCACGTTGCCGCTCACCGCGTTCGACGCCGGGCTGGCGAAGAAGGCTATGGTCTCGGCGACGTCGACGGTCTGGCCGCCCTGCAGCAGCGAGCTCATCAGGCGGCCCGCCTCGCGGGTGCCGACGGGGATGGCGGCGGTCATGGCGGTTTCGATGAAGCCGGGGGCCACCGCGTTGATGGTGATGCCCTTCTCCGACAGCAGCGGCGCCTCGGCATCGACCATGCCGATGACGCCCGCCTTGGACGCACCGTAGTTGGTCTGGCCGCGGTTGCCCGCGATGCCCGCGATGGAGGACACGTCGATCACGCGGCCGCCTTCCTTGAGCACACCCTTGGCGACGAGGCCGGAGGTGATGCGGTGCGGGGCGGCGAGATTGACGTTGATGACCGAGCTCCAGCGACCCTCGTCCATGTTGGCGAGCAGCTTGTCGCGGGTGATGCCGGCGTTGTGGACGACGATGTCGATGCCGCCGAAACGCTCGGTGGCGAACTCGGCGAGGCGCTCGGCGGCGTCGGGCGCGGTGACGTCGAGCGCCAGGGCGGTGGCACCCACCTTGTTGGCGGTCTCCGACAGCGCCTCACCGGCGGCGGGGATGTCGGCGACGATCACGGTGGCACCGTCACGGGCGAACACCTCGGCGATGGTTGCGCCGATACCGCGCGCGGCACCGGTGACCACGGCGACCTTGCCTGCGAGGGGCTTGTCCCAGCTGGCGGGGGCCACGGAGTCGGCCTTGCCGACGCGGATGACCTGACCGTCGACGAACGCCGACTTGGCCGAGAGCAGGAAGCGCAGGGTCGACTCGACACCCGTGGCCGAGGAGCCGGCTTCGGGGTGTACGTAGACGAGCTGGGCGGTGGCGCCGCGCAGCAGTTCCTTGGCCACGGACCGGGTGAAGCCCTCGAGCGCGCGCTGGGCGATCTGCTCGTCGACCGAGCCGACCAGCTCCGGCGTGCTGCCGAGCACCACGACGCGGCCCGACGGGGCGAGGCTGCGCATGGCGGGCTGGAAGAACTCGAACAGCTGCGACAGCTTCTCGATGGAGTCGATGCCGGTGGCATCGAAGACCAGCGCGCCGTACTTGGTTCCGGACTCGAGCGAGTCGGCGATGGTGTAATCGGTGAGCAGGGCACGGATCGGCTCGGCGAGGCGACCCTTGCCGCCGAGCAGCACCGGGCCCGGAAGCGCGGGCTCGCCTGCCTTGTAGCGGCGCAGCTCCGCGGGCTGGGGCAGGCCCAGCTTGCTCGCGAGGAACGCGCCGGGGGCGGAGTGGATGAAGGATCCGTAGAGGTTGGGTGCGCCCTTGCTCTTGGCTGCCACTGTTCCTACCTTCACATTCGCGGGTACGGTGTCGACAACGAACTTACTCCAGAGTAAGTTGGATGACAACCGATCACCCGACGAGACCATGGAGAACTCGAGTGACAAGCAAAGCCCGCTCGACGGCGGCCAAGGCAAGTACCGCCAAAACCGCGAAGACGCAGCGCCCGGTCGCGATCGTTGGCGGTAACCGAATTCCGTTCGCGCGCTCCGACAAGGCCTACGCGCACGCGTCCAACCAGGACATGTTCACCGCCACCCTCGACGGGCTGGTCAGCCGCTTCGGCCTGCAGGGCGAACGCCTCGGCATGGTCGTCGGCGGTGCCGTGCTCAAGCGCGTGGGCGAGCACAGCCTGATCCGCGAGAGCGTGCTCGGCTCCAAGCTCTCGCCCTACACCCCCGCACACGACCTGCAGCTCGCCTGTGGCACCGGCCTGCAGGCCGTGGCGACCGTCGGCGACGCGATCGCGATGGGCCGCATCGAAGCGGGCATCGGCGGCGGTACCGACACCACCTCCGACGCGCCGATCGGCGTGAGCGAGGACATGCGCGAGTGGATGCTCGACGCCAACCGCGCCAAGACCAACAAGGACCGGCTCAAGCTGGTCGGGCAGCTGCGGCCCTCGATGCTGGGTATCGAGATCCCGCGCAACGCCGAGCCGCGCACCGGGCTGTCGATGGGTGAGCACGCCGCCATCACCGCCAAGGAATTCGGCGTCTCCCGCGAGGCGCAGGACGAGCTGGCCTACCTCTCGCACAAGAACATGGCCGCCGCCTACGACCGTGGCTTCTTCGACGACCTCATCACCCCGTTCCTCGGCCTGACCCGCGACGACAACCTGCGTCCCGGTTCGACCGTCGAGAAGTTGGCCACGCTGAAGCCGGTGTTCGGCACCAAGCTGGGCGACGCCACCATGACCGCGGGCAACTCCACGCCGCTCACCGACGGCGCGTCGGCGGTGCTGCTGTCCAGTGACGAGTGGGCCGCCGAGCGCAAGCTGCCGGTGCTCGCGCACCTGGTGGACTCCGAGGTGGCCTCGGTGGACTACATCCACGGTCCCGACGGCCTGCTGATGGCGCCCACCTACGCGGTGCCGCGTCTGCTGGCCCGCAACGGCCTTACCCTGCAGGACTTCGACTACTACGAGATCCACGAGGCCTTCGCCTCGGTGGTGCTGTGCACGCTCGCCGCGTGGGAGTCCGACGCCTACTGCAAGGAGCGCCTGGGTCTCGACGGCGCGCTCGGCTCGATCGACCGCAGCAAGCTCAACGTGAACGGTTCCTCGCTCGCCGCGGGCCACCCGTTCGCCGCGACCGGCGGCCGCATCGTCGCCTCGACGGCGAAGATGCTGGCGGAGAAGGGTTCCGGCCGCGCGCTGGTCTCCATCTGCGCCGCGGGCGGCCAGGGCGTCGTCGCGATCATCGAGCGGTAGTCACACGCTGAAACAGCTGCGGCGGCACCCGGAATCCGGGGCCGCCGCAGTTGTTTTCGGGCCTTTGTCAGCGGCACATCGGGTTCGGGTGCGGCTCGGCAGCGCCCCAGGGACCGCAGATGATGAGCTTCATGATGCCGAGGGGGAAGTCGATGAGGGCGGAACCGGTGCCCGCGGAGCCGGACTCGGCGATGACCGCAGGCTGCGCGGGGGCGGCGAGGGCCGGGGAGGTGGCGCCCGCGGCGATGCCCGCGACGGCAGCGGTGGTGACGAGGACTCGGATCATTCGACGGTGCATGGGGAACCTCTCGGGTAACTGAGCAGAGCTAACTGTCACATCGGGGGTTTCAGCGAGAGCGTTTCCGAAACTTGTGGGGGCTTGACTCGCCGAAATTTATTGTGTAACTGACTATTCCGCGCCGATGGCGGCTGCGAGCAACGGCCAGGAAGCGTGCAGATCCTGTTCCCAGTAGTGCCAGGTGTGCGCGCCCGCAGGCCGGAAGACGGTGTGCGCGGGGATGTTCAACTCGGTGAGGCGAGCGGCCAGCCGCTGAGTGCAGAAGTTTGCCGCCGCTTCGATGGCGCCGCCGAGCATGATCTGGTTGGCCAGGCCGAGAGCTTTGCCGGGAGTCGCGCCGGGCGGAAGGGTTTCGGCCGGCCCGGGGAGCCCGGAGGCACTGGACAAGTAGATTGTCTTGCCGCGCAGTCGATCCGCGTGGAGGTAGGCGTCGTTGGCGCGCCAGTCGGGGTGGTCGGGCGGGCCCCACATGTTCACCGGATCGGCACCCGCTCGGGCCAGCACCAGATCGATGAACGCGCGACTCATCGGATCTTCGACCGTGGCGCAGCCGCTGAAAGCACCGACGGCACGGTAGAGGTCGGGCGCGGCGATGGCCAGGTTCAGGGCAGCGGTGGCCGACATGGACAGGCCCGCAACGGCATTCACCCCGGTGGTGCCGAGGGTGGCGTCGATGATAGGCGGTAGTTCCTCGGTGAGGAAGGTCTGCCATTTGTTGCGGCCGAGCTTGGGATCGTCGCGCTGCCAGTCGGTGTAGTAGGAGAACGCGCCCGCGGCGGGTGTGACGACGTTGACGTTCTTGTCGGCGAAGAACTCGACGATGTCGGTCTGGTCGTACCAGTTCGCCAGGTCCTCACCCCCGCCCGCCCCGTTCAGCAGATACAGGGTCGGGCGGGGTTCGCTGGTGTCGAAGGGTGTGATGACCCGCAGCGGGATCACCTGGTCCATCGACGCGGAGTACACGTGCAGCGTCTGCTGCCGCTGGCCGGGCCGCTCGACGCTGTCGAGGCGGGAGACGTCGGCCCCGGCGGTGCCGACCGTGAGCACGATCGACGCCGAGATCGCTGCCACGATCGAACACAGCCGGGCGAACATCAGCTGCCGATCAGGTTGCGCAGCACGTCGGAGAGGATGTCGGTGGCCGAACCGGTGGAGCTCAGCTGACCGTCGGAGGACCCGAGGCCGTTCTCGCCGAGACTGCCGATCACCGTCTCGCCCGCATTGGCGCCCCGCGCGGTGAAACACGCGGTGAGGTTGGGCATTTCGTTGCTCACGCCCACCGTGCCCGCGACTCCGACACCACCGCTGGTCACCTGCTGACCGGGCTGCAACGAGGACGGGACCGGGTAGGTGATGGTGAGGGTCACGGGGTTGCCCGAGTTCACGAACCAGCCGGTGCTGGTGACCTTCCAGCCGCCCGCGTTCGGTTCGGGCGTCACATCCTCGGTGACCTGGCCGCCGATGGCGTGATAGGCGGTGACAGTGGTCTTGACGGGGGCACCGAAGCCGCTCGGCGGGAAGTCGGTGATGGTGTTGACGTAGGGATTGCCGATACCGGTGGTCCCGACGACCACCTTGTAGGTGACCGTGGTGCCGACGCCGATCTCCTCGGCGCTCGCGATCTTGTCGTAGACGTGGGTGACGCCGACGGTGCTCGCGTCACGCTTCTCGGCGTGGCTACGCACCGAGCAGGTGGTGTCGGCGGCGGCGACGCCGGAGCCGAGGGCAACGCCCACGCAGGCGACGACCAGCGCGGTCGTGGCGATTCCCGCGGCGGTGCGCGAAGTCCGGAACATGATTTCCTCCAAAGCCCCACCTGGACGGGTGGGGCGAATCCTCATCGAGTGGTGCTCCCCCTCTGGCGACAAGGTAACGGTGGAATTGGACAGTTGTCCTGGAAAACAAGAACACGTTCCACTATTTGTGGAACATCCTTGTTTTACTCTTGAAGGCTGGTTTGACCAGGTAATATCCGGAAGTTTGTGCCCCGCTCCGGCCTCCCGTGGTGACGGGAGGCCGGGTGCGGACGACTACTTCGGCAGCTCGATGTGGCCGCCGAACGCCTTGCGCATGGCCGAGAGCATCTTGTCGGCGTATTCGGCCTCCCCGCGCGAGGAGAAGCGCTGGAACAGCGCGGCCGACAACACCGGAACCGGGACGGCGGTGTCGATGGCCGCGTCGATGGTCCAACGACCCTCGCCGGAATCGGACACCCGGCCGCTGAAGGAATCGAGGTTGGGGTCGGCGAACAACGCGCCCGCGGTGAGGTCGAGCAGCCAGGAGGCCACCACCGAGCCACGCCGCCACACCTCGGTGATCTCCGGGATGTCGAGCTTGTACTGGTAGTACTCCGGGTGCTCGAGCGGGGTCTCCTCGGCCGAGTGCTCGCCGCCGTGATCGGCGCCCATGTCGGCGTGCTTGAGGATGTTGAGGCCCTCGGCGTAGGCGCTCATCGCGCCGTACTCGATGCCGTTGTGCACCATCTTCACGAAATGGCCCGCGCCAGCGGGGCCGCAGTGCAGCCAGCCCTGCTCGGACGGGGTCGGCTCACCGGTGCGGCCGGGGGTGCGCGGTGCGGCATCGACGCCGGGCGCGATCGACTTGAACAGCGGCTCGAGCGCGCGCACCTGTTCGTCCTCGCCGCCGATCATCAGGCAGAAGCCACGCTCAAGACCGAAGACGCCGCCCGAGGTACCGACATCGAGGTAGTGGATCCCCTTGGGTGCCAGCGCCTTCGATCGCTTGATGTCCTCGTGGTAGCGGCTGTTGCCGCCGTCGATGATGGTGTCGCCCGGCTCGAGCAGGTCGGCGAGCTCGTCGATCGCGGCGCCGGTGGCACCGGCGGGAATCATCACCCACACCACCCGTGGCGCGTCGAGCATCCCGACGAATTCCTTCAGGTCGGTGCTGCCCCGGAAGCTGTCGCCGAGCTCGGCGGCCAGCTCGTCGATGTGGCCCTGGTGGCGCTCGTGCCCGACGGCGCTGTGCCCGTCACGCACGATGCGGCGCACGATATTGGCGCCCATCCGGCCGAGGCCGATCATTCCCAACTGCATCAGTTCTCCCTCGTTGTCCGGTCCCTGGTGGCGAGTCTCACCCCTGATTGTCGCGCGCGGCGGAGCCCACCTGCCCGGCGGCATCGTGTGCCCGGTCGAAATCAGCCGAAAATCGGCTGTAACGCCCCGGTGAGGGCGCCGATAAACAGATCGGCTCCGTGTAGTTGCCAGACCCCCGACCCGGCAACTACACGGGGCCTTCCTGTTGTCTGCCCCACTTCGCCGGGCTGCCGAGTGCGCGCCGGGCCGTTACCCTTGGCGAGCACCCGGTAAACCCAACGGGGCCCATGAAACGGAAGGACCTCCGTGCCCAGCGAGTCGACCGCCGGACGACCGGCGGACCGAGGGCGGGGCGAGGTCGGACTACGCAAGCTGCTCGAAGCAAATCGCACTTTCGATGCCGACACCACCGCCCTGCCCACCCAGCCCATCAGCACCATCGCCCGTGACCACCGCCCACAGGCGCCCCAGCCGACCCCGCCGGGCGACCAGCAGCTGGTCAAGCGGATCGGGATCGCCGTCGGTGCCGTGTTCGCGGTCGGCACCGCCGCCTACCTGGCCGACTTAGCGCTGAACGTGGGCGAGGTGCCGCGCGGCATCGTCATCGCCGGCGTCGAGGTCGGCGGGATGGAGCAGGGCGAGGCCGACGCCAAGCTGCGCAGCGTCCTCGGACCGCGCGCCGACCAACCGCTGCCGGTGCGCATCGGCGATGTGCAGGCCAGCATGGTGCCCTCGGCGGCCGGTCTCGGCATCGACTGGGACGCCACCTGGGACGCCGTCGGCGGTCAGCCGCTGAACCCGGTCGGCCGATTGGTCTCACTGTTCGGGACGCGCGAGGTCTCCGTGTCCAGCACCGTTGACAACGCGGCGCTCGATCAGCAGCTGAGCACGTTCCGCACCCACGACAACCCCACCGTGGAAGGCACCGTTCGCTTCGAGAACGGTGCACCCGTCGCGGTGCCGCCGGTCCCGGGCCGGGTGCTCGACATCGACGGTGCGCGCAGCACCATCACCGAGCGCTGGGCCGAGGTGAGCCTGCTCGACCTGCCCGTCGTCGCGGCGCCGGTGGAGGTGCGAACCGAAGCGGTGCAGGCGGCGTTGCGCGATATCGCCACGCCCGCTGTCGCCTCGCCGATCACGTTGGCGGCCAAGGACACCCGGGTGGCGCTGACGCCCGAGCAGATCGCGAGCGTGCTGAGTTTCGTACCCGACGGCAAGGGCGGGCTCGCCCCGCAGATCGACAACGACGCCGTGATCGGGCTGCTCGGCCCGCAGGTGGTGACCACCGAGATCGAACCCAAGGACGCCACGTTCACCGTCGGCGCCGGGAAGCCGACGGTGGTACCTGCCGTGGTCGGCGAAAAGATCGACTGGGCGAAGACGCTGGAGAAGCTGCCCGCGCTGCTCACCCAGCCGGGTGAGCGAGCGTTCGAGGCGGTCTATCAGCGCATCGAACCGAAGCTCACCACCGAGGCCGCCGAGAAGCTCGGCATCAACGAAACCATCGGCGAATTCACCACCGGCGGGTTCAGCGGACCCTCCGGGGTGAACATCCGTACCGTGGCCGCCAAGGTGAACGGTGCCGTCGTGAAACCCGGAGATACGTTCTCGCTCAACGGTTTCACCGGTCCGCGCACCGCCGCGGAAGGGTATGTCGAGTCCGGCATCATCGACAAGGGCAGGCCGAGCACGGCGGTCGGCGGCGGCATCAGCCAGTTCGCCACCACGCTGTACAACGCCGCCTACTTCGCCGGCATGGAAGACGCCGGGCACACCGAGCACAGCTACTACATCTCGCGCTACCCCGCCGCGCGCGAGGCGACGGTGTTCGACGGCGCGATCGACCTGGCCTTCCGCAACAACTCCGAACACGGTGTGTTCATCCAGGCCGTCGCCACCGGGTCCGACATCACGGTGCGGCTGTGGGGAACGAAAACCGTTGATGTGGAGTCGATCACGGGCGAGAAGTCCAAGCCGACGGAGCCGACCGAGATCACCCTGCCCAAGGGCAAGGACTGCATCGCCTCCGAGGGCGCGCCCGGATTCACCATCTCCGACACCCGGGTGATCACCGATCGCAAGACGGGGCAACAGATCTCGCGGCACACGCGGACCGTGAAGTACGACCCCATCCCGATCGTGAAGTGCGAGTGAGGTTTTCCTAGCAGTTGCAGTCGCAGCAGCAACCGTCGCCGCAGCATTTGCCGCACTCGCCGCAGTTGCCGCAGCACTCGCACGCGTCGCAGCAGTCCTTGCATTTCTTGCGCCAGGCCTTCTTCCGCCTGCCGTCGCAAGGACTGTTGTGGTCGACGCAGCACGCCGCACCGGTGCAGTAGACGCCGCAGATCTGGCCGATCGCCTTCAGCGGGCCGGGCCCGGACGACTTCTGCTCCGGCGCGGAAGGGAATCGGTAGGGCTCGTGATTCGCCGAGGCGCGACAGGTGTGCCCGGTGATGAGCCCGAGCCCGCGGCCCAGGTTGCGCAGGAGCGCCGCGAGCGGATCGAGTAGCGCCCACCGCACCGTCGGCACCTGGTCGAGTTCGGCCTCGACCGCCGCCCGGCGGATGCTCGCCTCGCTCTCACGGACCAGTTCGTAGGCGCGCGGCATGTCGGTGCCGGTCGCGTCGAGCGGGTTGAAGCGGCCACGCGCGCGGTCGCGTTCGAGGTCTTCGATCGCGTCCGCGAGGTGGGCGATGCGGCCGACGTGGCGGCCGATTTCCTGCAGGGCCGCAACGTTTTCCGGGCGGCCGGCCAGGGTGGCGGTATGACCGAACAGGGTGGCCGCGCACAGCTGGGTGGGACCGGTGAGGTCTTCGAGGCACCCTTCCGCCGCACGCGCTTCGAGTCCAGGCTGTGCGGCGATCGCGGTCAGCAGCGGGGCCACATCCAGGCCGATGGCGTCGGCCTGGCGTTGTGCACGGGTCGCCCACGAATCGGAGATCTTGCGCATCGGGCGGCGCGCGAACGCTCCCGCGTCACCGTCGTCGACGTGATCGCGAATCTTGGCCGCGCCCAGCAGGAGTGACGCCGTGGCCGCCAGCTGCACACCCGGTGCGTCGGCCGCGACCACCGAGGCCCGGCGCATGCCGCGCAACGGACAGGGGGCGGCGTTCGTCCGGGAACCGGTGCCTGCCTGTGCCTCGGTGAGCACGCTGAGCACGATCGCATCGGTATTGGTTGCCGCTCGGGCCAGCTGGCCGTGACCGTCGCGCAGGCCGAGACACAGCCCGCACATGTGCGCCTGCCACTGGTCCGGATCGATGCCGCACTTCGCCGCACCGTGCGCACACGGCTTCAACACTCCGAACACTGCCACCCCGTCGTTCGTGAACTACCAGACAAGCACGATCGCAGGTCGCGACGGCCGGGGCAACCGCTACTCGGGTTTGCGACCCGCCAGACCGCGCCAGGCCAGATCGTCGAGCAGGTCGACCGCCTCGGCCACCTCGATCCGGCCACCGGCGACCCGGTCGGCGATGGCCTCCCCCGCACCGATCACGGCGGCGGCGACGACCTCGAAATTGGTGCCGGGCTCGGCGTGCCTGGCACTGGATTCCAGCAGCTTCGCGGTGAGTTCGATGACGCGCTCGCGGGCGTTCTCGATCTCGGCGGCGAATGCTTGCTGACCGATTGCCTGCCGGTAGAGAACCTGCCAGGACTGCCGGTTGCGGTCGACGAAATCGAGGAAGCCCTCGAGCGCCGTTCGCACCTGCTCGTGCGGCTTGAGTTTGGGATTGCCCGCAGGCGCGACGGCCTCGATCAGGCGAAGTCCCTCGCGCTGGATGCACGCGCGAAAAAGCTCGTCCTTGGAGCCGTAATACAGGTAGAGCATGGGTTTGGAGATCTTCGCCTCGGCGGCGATCGCGTCCATCGATGTGTCGTGGAAGCCTTTGCGCGCGAATACCTCGACAGCGGCATCGAGCATCTGCTGCTCGCGAACCGCCCGGGGAAGCCGCTTCGTCCCGCCTGCCATCCACTCTCCTACCGCAGGGTGAGACTCCATCTTACTGCAAGGTAAGTTCCACCCGTGCCCATTTGCCGCACAGTCGCCACGCCGCTCAGCAGCCCAGTGCGACACCCTTGTAGCGGGCCATCCGCAGCACCGACGCATCGACTCGATCAGCGGGCAGTTTGCCACTCGACACCGACAGCTCCAAGCGGTCGAGTACCTGCGGCACCGCATCGGTGGTGATCCAGAGCGCATTGTCGGCCCCGGCAACAAGCGCGGCTTCGACGGCTTCGGCGATCGTCATGCGGTCGGTGATGGCGGCCATGCCACCCAGATCGTCGGTGAAGATCGGGCCGTTGAACGGCGCGGCGCCGTAGCCGGTGCCCTGGCGCAGCAGCGACATCACGGCCGGGCTGATGCTGGCCGGGGTGTCGGGTTCGGTGAGGCCCGGCACGTCGAGGTGGCCGACCATCACGGCGGCGCCGGAGTTCACCAGATTGCGGAACGGCACCAGGTCCTTGGTCTTCAGCTCGTCGAACGGCGGCGTGCGCACCGCACCCGTGTGCGAATCGCCGGAACCGGAGCCGTGACCGGGGAAATGCTTGATGACCGAACCGAGGCCCACCTCGTTGGAGGCACGGATGTAGGCGTCGGCGTACTCGGTGACCACCTGCGGGTCGTCGCTGTAGGAGCGGTCGCCGATGACGCTGTTGTCGGGCTGGGCGCTCACATCGGTGTCGGGCGCGAAATCGACCGTGATGCCGAGGTCCTTCAACGCCTTCGAGCGGGTGAGCGTGTTCTGGTAGTGCTGTTCGGGCGTCTGGGTCTGGGCGACCACCCGCGCCGAGGGCGCCTCACCGATCACGGCCGACGCGCGCGAGACACGCCCGCCCTCCTCGTCGATCGTCACCATCAGGGGCGCCTTGGCGAGGGCTTTCACCGCGTCGAGCTGGGCGCGATCGAGCAGGCCCGGATCGGTCCAGCTACCGACGAAGATGCCGCCGACCTGCTCGGTGGTCACCACATTCGTGGCGTCGTCGGCGCCGGTGATGCCGACGGTGAGCAGCTGGGCGAGCTTCTCGCGCTGCGAGAAGGTACCGAGATAGTCGGCCCCGCAAGGTTTTTGGGCTCCGGTGGTGGCGACCGGGGCGCCGGCCTCCGACGACGGCGCCGTGCCGCTGCTGCTCGCCGCGGTGGTCGTCTCGGTCGACGACCCTCCCGAACACGCGGTGGCGACGGCGGCGACAACTGCGAACACGACCACAGGCGATTTCCGCATGCACTCCACGGTAGACCCGGACCGGAACCGGTGGCGTCGTCAGGTTCGGTTCAAGCGGCAAATGGCCGGGTAACCTGGGGGAAAGACCCTGCGCAGGAGGTCGTCATGCCGTGCGATCGGATGCTCATCGCCTACGACGGTTCCGAACATGCCAAGCGCGCCGTGCAGTACGCGGGCCGGTTCCTCTCCGCCGAACGCGCCATTCTGCTCACCGCCTGGGAACCGATGGTCCGCCAAGCCGCCCGCATCTCCGGGCTCGCCGGGGTGATGCAACCGGAATGGGTGCCCGACGAGGAGATCGAGGACATCGCCTACACCGATGCCCGCAAGATCAATGCCGAGGGCGTGCAGCTGGCCAAGCAGGCGGGTATCGATGCCGAGGCGCGCACCGTGGAGTGCACGACAACCATCTGGAACGCCATCGTCGACTGTGCCGACGAGCTCGATGTGGACATCATCGTCGCAGGTACACGTGGTACTACCGGCTTACGTGCACTGCTGCACAGCAGTGTGGCCGAGGCGGTGCTCAAGCACGGGCACCGGCCGGTGTTCCTGGTGCCGCCCGAGCACTGAGAGTTGCGTCGCTCTCGCGGTTCGGCGGTGGGTAGCCGGCGTTATGGTCGAAGCACTATGAACCGATTTCTGCTGGCCCGGCCGGACGCGGTGCTGCGCGCCGAGGGGGTGCGCGCGAGTTTCGCCGATCCCACGGCGGCGGTCGCGGCGCTGCGCGGGTGGCGCGACGGCGGATCGGCCCGCGACGGGTCGCCCGGGTTGGTCGTCGGCGCGATGCCGTTCGATCCCCGTGAACCCGCCGCGCTGTGGCAGCCCGAGACCGCCCTGCACACGACCGGACCATGGCGTCCGGCCGCGCTGCCGCCGTTGCCGCAGATGCGCGTTGTCGCCCGATCGCCCAGTGCGGCAGAGCATGTGGCGCGTGTTCGGAAGCTGGTGGAACGGCTGGCCGATCCGGCCGACGAGTTACGCAAGGTAGTCGCCGCGCGCAGCGTCGTCGTCGAAGCCGATGAGCCGCTCGATCCCGAAGTGCTCGCGGGGTATCTGCTGACCAGGCATCCGACGGCCAATGTGTACGCGGTCGACCTGTCGGTGGCGGGCCGGGCGGCGGAGACACTGCTCGGTGCCACGCCCGAGGTACTGGTCACGCGCCACAGTGATCGCGTGAGCCTGCATCCGCTCGCGGGCACGTTGCCGCGCCTGCCCGATGCCGAAGCCGACGCGGCGCAGGCCCGTAAGCTGTTGTCCAGCAGCAAGAACAACGACGAGCACGGATTCGTCATCGAGTGGATCCGGCAGCAGCTGGCGCCCGTGTGCGCTGAACTGCACATCCCTGACGGGCCCGAACTGCTGAGCACCGAACAGGTCTGGCACCTCGCCACCCCCATCAGCGGGGTGTTGCGTGACCCGTCGACCACCGCGCTCGACCTGGCGCTGCTGCTGCATCCGACGCCCGCCGTGAACGGCACCCCCTTCGCCGCGGCGCTCGACGCCGTCACCGCCGACGAACGGCGAGGTTTCTACGGCGGGGCCGTGGGTTGGTGCGACAGCCACGGCGACGGTGAATGGGTGGTCGCCATCCGGGGCGGGGAACTGTCGGCCGACCGGCGCGTCCTGCGGGCGAGCGCGGGCGGCGGGATCGTCGCCGACTCCGATCCGGCCGAGGAACTGGCCGAGACCACCGCCAAATTCCGCACTCTGCTCGCCGCCCTGCGTTGCGAACTGCCCGAACGCTGACCTACCGGCGCACACCTGCTAGGTTGGCCACCAGACAGGCCCCGACGTCGACGTATTGGAGTGCGCGATGAAGTTTGCTGTTCCGGCTGTTGCCAGCGCGGTCGGCGGCGCCCTGCTGAGCGCGATCGCCGTCTTCGCCATCACGGCAGCGGTGCAGCAGAACTCGGCTCCCTCGATCGACCGCAGCGGTGACAAGGACTCCTCGCTGCTCAACGCTCCTGAATACGGCAGCCGCTGACGCGCAGGCCCGTGCGTCGCGCCCCTCGGGGCACCTGAACAAGGCGCCACTGGGCTGGCGCTGGTTCGTCGGCTCGGTCGTAGCCGCCTTCGTCCTGACTTTCGCGCAGGCGCCCGGCCTCACCGTCGCCGACACCAAATACGACCTCGCCCAGAACCCCCTCGGCTTCCTCGCGCGCGCCGCGCACCTGTGGAGCAGCCAGGCGCCCATGGGTCAGGTGCAGAACCAGGCCTACGGCTACTTCTTCCCGCACGGCGCGTTCTTCTCCGCAGGTCACCTGCTGCATGTGCCCGCGTGGGTGACCCAGCGCGTCTGGTGGGCGCTGCTGCTGCTCGCCGGATTCTGGGGCATCGTCAAGCTCTGCGAAACGCTCGGCATCGGGGCGCGCGGGTCGCGGGTGATCGCGGGTGTCGCGTTCGCGTTGTCGCCACGGGTGCTCACCACGCTCGGGTCGATCTCCTCGGAAACGCTGCCGATGATGCTGGCGCCGTGGGTGCTGCTCGCGCCCGCCGCGCTCGGCGTCGCACTGCGCGGTAAGTCCACGCGGGTCGACACGGCGCCGGAAAGTCCGCGGCCCGACAGTCCGGGCGACAACGCGCCGGACGACAGCGTCGTCGAGGCTGCCACCACCGGCACTTCGGGGAGCGCGGTCGGGAATGCCGAGTCCGGCGAAGTCGGTCGCCTGCGTGGCCGAGGGGTGCGGGCCGGTCGCGGCTCGAGCGCCGGCGAGTCGGTTGCGTCTGGACCCACGCGCGGCGGAATGCTCTCGCCCGCCGGTAGTGCGCTCGCGCTCGCGCTGATGGGGTCGGTGAATGCTGTCGCGACGGTGGCGGCGTTCCTGCCCGCCGCGCTGTGGTGGGCCTCCTACCGGCCGAATCGGCAGTGGTGGCGGTTCACACGGGCGTGGATTCCGCTGCTGGTGCTCGCCACCTTCTGGTGGGTGGTGCCGCTGCTGCTGCTCGGGAAGGTGAGTCCGCCGTTCCTCGACTACATCGAGTCGTCGGGCGTGACCACACAGTGGGCGGCGCTGAGCGAGGTGCTGCGCGGTACCGACAGCTGGACGCCGTTCGTGTCGCCCGAGCGGATCGCGGGGGCCGTGCTGGTGACCCAGCCCGCCGCGGTGCTCGCCACCGGGCTGCTCGCGGCGGCGGGAATGGCGGGGCTCGCGCGGTCGTCGATGCCGTATCGCGGGCGGTTCGTGCTGATCCTGTGCGTGGGATTGGCGGGGATCTGCGCCGGGTATGTCGGCACGCTCGGTGGGCCGTTCGCGGAATCGGTGCGGATCTTCCTCGACTCCGGTGGTGCGCCGCTGCGCAATGTACACAAGCTCGAGCCGCTGATCCGGTTGCCGCTGGTGGTCGGGCTCGCGCACCTGCTCGGCCGGGTGCCGCTGCCCGCGTCGGTGCCGATGCCGGTGTGGCGCAATGCTTTCGCCCATCCCGAGCGCGATCGTGTCGTGGCCGTGGCGGCGCTCGTCCTGGCCGCGCTCACCCTCGCGACTTCGCTGGCGTGGACCGGCAGGCTCGCCCCGCGCGGCGCCTACGACCGGGTGCCCGCCTACTGGACCGACACCGCGCGATGGCTGGCCGACAATGCCGCCGACACCCGTGCACTCGTCGTCCCCGGGGCGCCCTTCGGCAGCCAGATCTGGGGACTCACCCGTGACGAACCACTGCAGGCGCTGGCGAGTACCCCGTGGGCCGTGCGCGATTCGGTGCCGCTGAATCCGCCGGGCACCATCCGCGCCATGGACTCGGTGCAGCGGCTCATCGCCGACGGACGACCGTCGACCGGGCTGGCCACCACCTTGGCGAACCAAGGCATCGGAATCGTGGTGCTGCGCAACGACCTCGACCCGGAGACCTCCCGCTCCACCCGGCCGATGCTGGCGCACCAGGCCATCGAGGGTTCGCCGGGGCTCACCAAGGTCGCCGAATTCGGCTCGCCCATCGGACCGCGCGCTGACGACGCCGGGCTGGTCGTCGACAACGACCTGCTGCCGTCGTACCCGGCCATCGAGATATACCGGGTTGACGCCGCGACGCCGGGCACGCCGACGCAGGTGCGCAGCGGCACCGGCGCGCCCGACTCGATCCCCGGCGCCTACACGGTGGGGCTCGACTCGGTGCCCGTCGTGCGCGGCGGACCCGAGGTGCTCGAGCGTGTTCGTCGTGACGGGGCAAGCGCCCCAGTGCTTCTCGAAGCCGATGCCGCGCGCGCCGGACTCCCGGCCGAACCGGTGCTGCTGACCGACACACCCATGGACCGGGAATCGGATTTCGGGCGGGTGGACAACCACAACTCCGCTGTCCGCGCTCCGGACGACGCCCGCCGAACCCACAACCTCGTCCCCGACTACCCCGTCGACGGCACCGAACTCGTCCGTGGCCAGTGGTCCGGCGCGAAGGTGACCACCTCGAGTTCGGCGGCCGACGCCACCCAGATCGGCGGCGCGGCACCCGGCAGTTCCACCGCCGCCGCCGTGGACGGCGATCCGAGCACCGCATGGATCAGCAACGGCGCGGAATCCGCACTGGGACAGTGGCTCCGGCTGGATCTGGACAAGCCGATCACCAGCGGTTCGCTGCAGTTCACCACGACCGCCGCCGCGCTCGGCGATCCGGTGAAGTGGGTGGAGGTGCGCACGTCGCGCGGCACGGTGTCGGCCCGGATCACCGAGCCCGGTGCGCCGGTCACCGTCGCCCTGCCCGCGGGCCGCACCGAGTGGGTGATGATCACCGCCGCGCGAACCGAAACCGGCACCCGCGGTGGGCAATTCGGGATCAGCGAGCTCACCCTCGACGACTATTCGGTACGCGAGTCGCCGGTACGCGTCGATATCCGGCATCGAGTCGTGCTCCCCGATGTTCCGGCGGGCACCATGGTGACCGGCTGGGACCTCGGGCAGGAATTCCCCGGTCGCACAGCGTGTTTCGATGGACCTCTGCGGGTGCACTGCAGCAAGGGGCTCGGCCTGCCCGCCGAGGAACCCGGCGTCTTCGGGCGGACACTCTCGGTGCCCGAACCTATGCGGGTGAGCACCGACCTGACCGTGCGCACCCGCCCCGGACCGGCCCTGGAAGCGCTGCTCACCGACCCGACCAGGCCGATCGCGCGCGGTAAGGCCGATGTGGCCGACCTGCGCGGCGCCGCCTTCGCCGCCACCGACGGCGACCCCCGAACCACCTGGACCGCACCGGAAGCCACCGTCCGTGGACTCGCGGGCGCCAAACCCACACTGGTGCTGGAACTTCCGGAACCCGCGCTGGTAACCGGGCTCGACATCACCACAGCCCTCGGCGGCCTGCCCGCCACCGCCACCTCCGTGCTGGTGAACCTCGGCAACGGGCCGCAGATGCGCGAGCTGCCCGAACGCGAACACGGCGAACCGGCACGGATCTCGCTGCACCCCACCGTCACCGATCGGGTCGAGGTGAGCATTCAGCAGTGGAACGAGGTGCTCGACCGCACCGCGCTCGGCTTCGTCCTCACCCAACCGGCTGGTCTCGCCGAAGTGGAAGTACTCGGCCCCGACTACCCGGCCCGCGCCCCCGGCGACCGGCTCGTGACCATCGGCTGCGAGGCCGGGCCGGTGATCGCCATCGGCGGGCGCGCAGTGCACACGACCGTCACCGCGACCGCCGACGAACTCCGTTCGGGTGCACCGGTTTCCGCACGCCCCTGCGAATCGGACGCGGCCGATATCGAATTGCTGCCCGGCAAGCCCGACCTCACCGTCGTGCCGACGGAACTGTTCACGGTGGACCGAATTCGGCTGCCGCGCACCGATCTCGCGGCCGCCCCGGTCCTCGGCGGGACAAGCGATTCTTCCGAATCGAGCCCTGGCGGCGAGAACAGCAGTAGGGGCGATCCCGCCGGCCCGGCCGAAGAGAACAGCACTGCCGGCGGGCCCAGCGAGCCGATCGACGAGAACAGTGCGGCTGACGCGCCAGCGAGCCCGACCGACGTCGACAGCTCAACCAGCGAATCAGGCGCTCGGGGTTCAGCCCCCACCCGCGATGCGACCCACGAAGGCCCCGCTTCGCCGGCAGCCGATCCGACGAAGGCAGGCTTGCTGGTACTGCCGTTGAGCACCAACGTCGGCTGGGAAGCACACACCGCCGACGGGCAGCTGTTGAAGCCCGTCGTGGTCGACGGTTGGCAGCAGGCTTGGCTTGTTCCGGCGGGGACGAGCGGGGAGATCACTGTGTCGTTCCCGGACGACCGGTGGTACCGGCTGGCGATCTTCGGTGGCCTGCTGCTACTGATTCCGCTTGTGCTGCTTGCCATTCCACGTCGGCGACCGGTTCCCGACCTCGGCCCGGCGCCGACCACATGGGGTACCCGCCCCCTGGCCGCACTCGGGCTCACCGGTGCGGTGGCGGTGGTTTCCGGCCCGTTCGGGGTGGTGTGCACCGTTATCGCGGTGGCGTGCAGTCACTTCCGGCCCGCGGTGACGAGTCGGGTGCTGCCCTGGGTCGCCGGTGTCGGGACGTTGGTCTCTGTGGCGGCGTTGTCGACCGGCACGTGGCGGTCGGGCACCACCTATATGGGTGGCTCGGTCTGGGCGCAGGCACCCGCGGTCATCGCTGTTGTCGCGGTGGGAGTCGCCGCACTTCCACGCCGGCGCTGACCTGTGGCCGGCCGACTCCATCGGGCCGGACGGGCCGTACGACAGGCGGGATGTCGCCCGACAATGCCGCTCACCGGCTCAGACGCGGGCGGTTTCTTTCACAGCCCTCCGCTTGTCCCAGCGCCGGACCAGTCGGCGCGCGGGTTCCTCGATCAGCGCGTAGCTCGCGGCCGCCAGCGGCAATGTCAGCGCGGTGGTGAGCACGAGGACGTATAGGAAGTTGCCGCTGAACGGCAGCAGGCTGAACACCGGGAACACCATGGAGAGCACGACCAGGTGCCACAGGAACACACCGTAGGACCACCGGCCGAGCACCGCCGCCGTGCGCGATTCCAGCCAGCGATGCGGTGGCGCGTCGGCCGGGCGCAGCACCAGCGGTGCCAGCAGGCCGAAGCCGATGATCGCCCCGAGCAGCATTTTCACCGCGTACTGCCACGGCTCGGCACGTTCCAGACCGGCCGGTCCGCCGAACTCCGTCGCCGAGATCAGGAACGCGACCAGCGCGATGCCCCACATCAGCGGCTGATTCGCCAGCAGCTTCGGCCAGCGGGCATCGGTGCGCAAGCGGTAGATCAGTTCGGCGAGCAGCATGCCCGCCGCGAACCACGGGATGTAGGCGGGCAGCCAGTTGTCGGCGTGGATGGCGTCGGGTGTCGGCACCGGCCACAGGTTCCACGTCAGGCTCACCGCGGCCAGCGCGCACAGCACGGGGACCCGCCACCGCGCCGACGGACCGCGCAGCCGGACGAACGCCAACGCAAGCACCGGAAGCACCAGGTAGAAGGCCACCTCCACCGACAGGCTCCACATCTGGGTGAGGCCGTCGGTGAGTGTCAAGGGGACGAACACCTGCAGCAGGAACAGATTCGACACCCACACCCGCAGGTTCGCCGTCTGCGCGGCGCCGGGCAGCAGCACGAGCACGAACACCACGACGGCCCAGTACGCGGGCATGATCCTGGCGAAACGATGCAGCAGGTACCGACCCGTCGACGGCGCCGCACCCACCCCGTGCGCGGCCGCGGCGTGCGGACGCCACAGCAGGAAACCCGACAGCGCGAAGAACACCGCGACCGCCATGTCGAAGCGCTCCAGAATCGGCCCGAGCACCGGTGTTCCGGATGCCGCGGTCTGGAAAGCCACATGGGTGACGAGCACGCCGAGCGCCGCCATCCCACGCATTCCTTCCAGGGCGGGGATGAAGGTGCGCGGCGGCGGAACGGGGGCGTGCGGGCTCGTCATCGGGGTCCAGTCTGCCGTGTCGGCGATTTAGCGGGCACAGCGCCGCCTTCCGTCGTCATGGGCTGTTAGTGTCGGCTCAATCCGTGTTCGAACGACGAGGAGAGTTTGCATGGCACTGAGTGCCGGTACCAGAAGGACGGTCGCCTGCGTGCTCGTGGGTCTGGGCGCGGCATTGCTCGTTGCCGCGCTCATGATCCCCACCTACACCGTGAGCAAGGTGGCCAAGACTCCGCTCGACCTCGAGATCACCACCATCGCGGAGAACCAGCCGGGCGAGGACAGTCTCGTCCTCGACTCCAAGTCGCTGACCTCCGGTGACGGTCCGGCCGTTGTCAACAAGAACGTGCCGCTGATCTCGCAACGTTTCGTCACCGTCGAGGAGCCCTCCGACGCCGACAAGATGACGCTGCAGGCGGGTCAGACGCTGCGCCGCACCGATGTGCAGGGTGACACGGGCCTGCTCACCGCGGCCATCGACCGCGTCACCATCTCGCGCACCACCGGCATGCCGGTCGACGAGGAGCCCAACGGCTCCATCGCGGTCACCGTCAACAAGGACGGCAGCGTCATGGAACCGGTGCAGCACACCGGCATCGGCTACCGCTTCCCGATCGGCACCGAGAAGAAGACGTACCCGTACTTCGACATCAACGTGCGAAAGTCCTTCGACGCCAACTTCATCGAAGAGACCGAGATCAACAGCACCAAGGTGTACCGGTTCCAGATGATCGCGCCGGTCACCAGCACCTGGGACGTGGTGCAGTCACCGACCAACCGGCTCACTCTGCCCGCCGCCAAGTGGGGCGTCACCGACGTGCCCGCCGACGCGCCGGTCACCATGACCCGGTACTACACCAACGTGCGTGACCTGTGGGTCGAGCCGGAGACCGGCACCGTCGTCAAGGGTGGCGAATCGATCCACCTGTTCTATGCGCGCACGGCCGACAAGCCCGAGGTGACCGCGCTCAAGTCGCACATCGTGTTCGACGAGTCGACCGTCGAGTCGCAGCTGGCCATCGCCAAGGAGAACACCGACAAGCTGTCGCTGTTCGGGCGCGTCGTGCCGATCGTGCTCGGCATCCTCGGCGTGATCGCGCTGCTGGCCGGCCTGTTCCTCGGCCTGCGTGGTGGTAGCGCCCCGGCCCACGCCTCGCCGCGTGGCACCCGGCCGACGCCTGCGCCCACGGCCGCCGATACCGGTGCCACCCGCTGGGACGGCGACGAAGCGCCGACCACCCAGTTCCCGCGCGGTGACTACGATTCGCCGACCGAACAGATCGACACGAACAAACGCCCCTGAGGCAAGCGGTTCACGACGGCCCCGGTCACCGACCGGGGCCGTCGTCGTTTCGCGCGGTGCGCAGCACGACCAAGGCGACGATCGTCGTGGTGACGGCGGCAACGCAGACCGCGATGCCGATGAGCGAACCGATGCTGTCGGCAAAGGCGAGCATCAGGGCGACCTCCACGGCCAGACCCACCCAGGTGACCATCGCCAGGCCGGTGCGTTCCACCGCGATCGCCGACAGCAGCGCGCCCTGCAGGACGGCGAGCATGGCGCCGTGCAGCGCGAAAATCCACAGCATGCCCTGGATGGGCGCGTAGTCCTGACCCGCGAGCAGGGGCGCGAGCGGGGCGGCCAGGGCAGCGCCGACAACCGCGACGATGCCGATCAGCGACAGCACCGACAGGGCGTCGCGGATGGCGCGGGCGGAATGCGTCGGCTGGGCCATGCGTGGGTACAGCACAACGCCCACCGCCTGCGGGAGCCAGAAGGCGATCTTGGTGGCGATGGTGCCGAGGGAGTAGCGGCTGGCGTCGGCGTCGTCGAGGACGATGCGCACGACGATCAGGTCGGCCGAGGACAGGGCCATCAGCGCGGCCTGCACTTGGACGGCACGCAGGACCGGGAGGACACCGATCGCCTGCGCGTGTGGTTCGACGGGAGCGGCTCGCCCACCGATCGACAGGTCTGCTGAATCGCTCGCGGTAGCCGACCGAACGATGCGGCCCGCGACCAACGCGGCGGCGACGAGTCCACACGCCGCGGCGAGCAGGGCGCCCGCCGAACCGCCGCCGAGGGCGAGCGCGATCAGCGCGGGTGCCACGCGAGCGGTTCCCGCCAGCGCGAGCACCGTCGCCAGGGCGCGGAACTGGTTGGCGCCCTGGAGGATTCCCTGTTCACCGGACAGGATCACCAGGGCGGGCGCGGCGCCGAGGGCAGCGGCCGAGGCCAGCACACTGACGTGCAGCACCGTCGCCACGACCGGGATCAGCACCACCGCGACCGCCGCGACCAGCGCCGCACACCGCCACTGCATCGCCCGCACCGCGCGCAGACCGGCACCGCGCACCACTTCGCGCGCCACCACGTTCTGCATCGCCAAGGCGGGCACCGCGCACAACAACTGGACCGCGAGCAGACTCGCGAACTCGCTGAAGCCGGCCACACCCAGCCAGCGACCGGCCAACATCTGCAGCAGGTAACCGGCGACATTGGCGGTCATCGCGCCGGCCGTGACCCAGGTCAGATCGGCAACAACAGGGGGGCGGCGGACCGAAGACACGCCCCATCGTCGCACCTCATCGCCCATGCGGTGGGCGGTACCCCGAAATGTGAGTCCGAGCGGACTCACCCTGCGCTTCGCTTCTGGAGCGCCGGCGCGCTCGAGGCGGGCCCTTCGCGTTGTCGCACTCCATGGTCGGTCCAGATCAGGGCGGGCCCCGCTGCGCTCACCGCAAGCATCTAGGGTGCTCTGATGTGACAGGTAGCGCGAGGCTCTGGGTTGCCGCGTACTGCGCGCTCCTCACGGCTGTGATCGTCGGCCCGCTGGCAGGCTCCGGGTACCTGCTGCTGCGCGACGCGGTGAGTACCCCGCGCTCCTACCTGACCGACTCCGCACTCGGTCTCGGCGCGGCCGCACCTCGCGCGGTGCCCCAAGACGCCCTGCTCGCGTTCCTCTCTCCTGCCGTCGACGGCGGCATCCTCGTCAAAACCATCCTGATCGTTTCCCTGTGGTCGGCAGGCTACGGCGCCGCCGTCCTCGCCCGCCGCTTCGTCGGCGCGACCACCGGCCCCCAACTCGTCGCCGCGACCCTGGCCCTCTGGAACCCCTTCGTCGCCGAACGCCTTCTCCAAGGGCATTGGAGTCTGCTCGCGGGGTATGCGGCATTGCCCTGGGTGGCGTTGGCGGCAACGCGTCTGCGCGAGCCGGATGCCGATTCGTCAGTCGGCGTCGGGTCGTACGGGCACGGCCACACCGAGGCGAGCCTCGCCCGTGGTACAGAGTCGACCGCCGAGTCCGGCAGCGGCAGAGGATCACCGGGCAGCTTCAGCGAGGTCGACTCGGCACGTGCGAGTGGTACGTCCGGGTCGATCGTCGGACGCGCACGGAGCGGTGTTCAGGCCCGCCGTTCTCGGGCGGGAGCACGTGTCGGTGCGTGGGCTGCGCTGGTCGCGGCGTTCGCGGCAGCCGGATTGACGCCGACCGGGTCGTTGCTAGCGGCCATCATCGGACTGGCGCTGATCGGGTGGCGGAAGATGCTGCCCGCGGGCGTTCTGTGGGTGCTCACCTGTGCGCCGTGGTTGACGGCGACCGCATTGGGAGCCGGGGCCGAGCCGTCGGATCCCGAGGGTGTTTCGGCGTTCGCGGCGCGGGCGGAGCCGTGGTTGGGGACGTTGGGGAGCCTGGCCGGGCTCGGTGGGATCTGGAACGCGGAGGCGGTTCCGGGCAGCCGGACAACCCCGGTGGCGTTCGTCGCCACGATGTTGTTGCTCGGGATAGTCGCGCTCGGAGTGCGGGCGGTGTGGGCGCGGGGGCACCGGGCGCTGTTGGTCATCGCGGTGGTGGCCGTGGTCGTGCCCGCGCTCGGTGCGACCATCGGGGGGATCGCGGTCGGTGAGTGGTTGGTCGTGCACGTGCCCGGTGCGGGGTTGTTGCGTGACAGCCAGAAATACGTGGCGCTCGCGATGCCGGCGTATGTGTTGTGTGCGGCGGCAGCCTGCACCACCGTGCTCACCTTCGCCCGCAGGTTCGCGCCGACGAGCCAAGACGGCGTACGAACCGGAACTGCCGCTGTCGCAACCCTTTTCATCGGACTGCTGATTCTCCCTCTCCCCGACCTGGCCTGGGGCGTCGGCGGCGAGATGCGCCCCGTCCACTACCCCGCAGGCTGGGAAAAGGTCGTCGAACACATCGACGCACCGGGCGATGTAGCCGTGCTCCCCGCAGGCATGTTCCGCCGATTCCCTTACAGCGGAACAGCTCCCGTCCTCGACCCCGCCCCCCGAATCCTCCCCAACGACGTCCTCCAAACAGGCGAACTCCGCGTCCGAGGCTACGCAGTAGCAGGCGAAGGAAACCGCGCCCGCACAGTCGAAACGGCCCTGCTCGAAGGCGCCCCCGCCACCGACCTAGCCGCCCTCGGCGTCGGCTGGATCCTCATAGAACGCACCACCCCCGGCCCCCTCGGCGCCTCCCAATCCACCCTGACCACAACCCAACTCACCTACGAAG
>NZ_JACBIU010000020.1:0-86185 GCF_013839555.1 Nocardia sp. GTS18
CCACCCGCCCTGCGCGAGGCGCTGAGCCGGATCACCGAGGATCACGCCCTGCGCGCTCGGCTCCGCGAAGCGGGACTCGCGAAGATCGCCACCCGCCACAACCGCACCCGGACCCGCCCGCACATGTTCGACACGGTGGTCGGCGACCGGGACCGAGCGATGTCGACACCGCCCGGGAACTCGACGTCGGCAGCGCCGGGCTCACCGTGAACCCTCGGGCGCGCAGGTCGGACGTCGGGTGGTCCGGGCGTACCGGCCGTCCTTCGATGGGTGGACCCCATCAGCCGTGCGCGCTCGGCCAGCGGGTTTCCGGCAGGTCGTGCGGATAGGGGACGACAAGTTGCCGAGAATCGGCTACCGGTCGACCTTTCGCGGGCGGAGGGGATCGTCGACGAACCAGCGGCCGTCGAGTTGCGGTAGGGAAGCTCGGACTTCGCGGAGGAGGTCGGGGAGCGTGAGCAGGACAGCGTCGGGTTCGGCCGCCACCAGGTCGGCGGGGGAGATGATGGGGACGTCGGTTCCTGGCATGCGTCGGCCCTGTTTGCCGGGCGAGGCATCGGCCACCCCGGCGAGGAGTTCCCGGTGCGCGCCCGCCATCGCCAGGAGGGCGACAGCGCGGGAGGCGGCGCCGTAGGCGAAAGTCCGAAGACCCTGGGCGGCACGGTCTTCCAGCCAATCGTGGAGAGCGTCGACGTGACGATCCACCACCTGCTGCAGTCCGCCGGCCGCCGCTAGCACCACCTCCTCGGCTGCCAGCAGCTCCTCGACCGCCCGGTCGGCGGGATGCGAACCGTGACGCGCGGCGACCAGCACCGTGCCGCCGTAGAGGTCGAACTCCCATGCCGTCACGACGCTCATCCCCGCCGCGGCGAGAAGGGTACGCAGGGAGGCGAGAGAGTAGTAGGCGAAATGGCCGTGCCGCAACGCATTCCACTGCCCCTGCGCCACGATCGCGGCCAGCGAGTGGAACTGCACGAGCAGCACGCCCGCGGGCGCGGTCGCTGCGGCGCGGGCGGCGAAGGCGGCGCGCTGGTCGGGTTCGTGCATGATGCCGAAACAGTCGAGGACCACATCGGCGGGCCCGGTGGCTTCGGTGAAACCGGGCAGCGGCAACCAGGTACCGCCGTGCGGACTGCCGAACTCGGTCACGGTCGCGCCGGCGAGCAGACCGGCCGCCCGCACCCGGTCGATCGCGTCGGCCGCCTGATCGCGCAGCGCCTGCGGTTCGATCCCGCGCGGTTCGGCGGTGACTGTGTCGTCGTCGGCGAGCTGCGCCAGACCGCACGCCGTGCACCGGTCCATCCGCAGCGGATGCCCGGACTCGGCAGGCTGGACCGGGGAATCCCGAGATGGGAAGTGGTCGGCGGCGGGCACCGTGCCCAGGTCGAGCAGGGTGCGCAGCGCGGTGTCACCGCAACCTCGGCAGCGGCGGGTCATGGCAGGATGTCCTCGTGCGTATCGAAGCGACCGAACTGGCCGACGTGGTTGTGCTCGTCCCCGAGCCGTTCCGCGACGACCGCGGCCTGTTCACCCGCACCTTCGACGCCCAAGAATTCGATGCCCATCTCGGAATCGACGGTGCCGCAGCGAGATTCGTACAGGACTCGCAGTCGCGGTCCAAGCGCGGGGTGGTCAGGGGCATGCACGGGCGCGGCGGTCGTGGCGAGGCCAAACTGGTGCGTTGCGCGCACGGCGCGGTGCACGACGTACTCGTCGACATCCGCCCCGGTTCGCCCACTTTCGGTGCGCGGCAAGCCTTCCGCCTCGACGACGAGCTGTTCCACCACCTGTACGTGCCGCCGGGCTTCCTGCACGGCTTCCAGGCGCTCACCGAGGTCGCCGACGTGTGCTACCGCATCGACCGCCCACACGACCCCGCCGAAGACCTCGGGGTCGCCTACGACGACCCCGACCTGGACATCGACTGGCCGCTGCCGGTGACCGTGGTCTCCGAGCGCGACGCGCGCGCGGGCAGCTGGGCGCGGCTGCGCGCTACGCTGACGCCCGCGCACTGATCCGGCGCAACCGCTCGTCGAGAACACCCGCCTCGCACAGCCCACGCAGGTGCGGCAGTCGGGTGAAACGCTGGAAGAACGCCTCGGACGTGAGTCCGCGCGTGGTGTATTCGGTGAACAGCTCCTCGGCACCGGCGGGCACCGTCCACGCAGCCTCGAAGCCGAGAATCTCGCGCGCGGCCGAGAAGTCGACCCGATACGAGCGCGGATCGGCACCGCTCTCACCGGTGATCACCAACCGCGAACCCGGCACCGCGTCCACCACGGCCCCCGCGATCTCGGCGACAGTGAGGTTGTTGACCTCGGTACCGATATTGAACGCGCGGCACGAGACGTCGGCCGCCGGCGCGGTCAGGCACATCGCGAACGCGGTCGCGATATCGGCGGCGTGCACCAGCGGGCGCCACGGCGTGCCGTCGGAGAGCACCTTCACCTCACCGGTGAGCACCGCGTACCCGACCAGGTTGTTGAGCACGATATCGGCACGCAGTCGCGGCGAGAACCCGAAAGCCGTTGCGTTGCGCAGGAATACCGGGACGAAGTCGTCGTCGGCCAGCGCCGCCACATCGTCTTCGACCCGCACCTTGCTCTCGGCGTACGGCGTGATCGGGCGCAGCGGTGCCTGTTCGGTGACCAGCTCCTCGCCCGCCGCGCCGTACACCGAACACGTGGAGGCGTACAGGAACCGGCGCACCCCTGCTTCCTTGGCCAGGCGTGCCAACCGGACCGAGGCGTAATGGTTGATGTCGTAGGTGATCTCGGGCGCCAGCGCGCCGAGCGGATCGTTCGACAGGGCCGCCAGGTGGATCACCGCGTCGAATCCGCGCAACTGCTCGACCGTCACCTCCCGCAGATCCACGGCGAGACCCGCTGGGTCACCGGCGAATTCGCCGAGCACACACTCGGCGAAGTACCCGATGTCCAGACCCGTGACCTCGTGGCCCGCCGCCTGGAGCATCGGGACCATCACTGTGCCGAGGTACCCTTGATGCCCGGTGACAAGTACCCGCATGTTCACGTCTGTTCCCATCTGATGATCGCTTTGTCGAGCACGAACGCCTCGGCATACGGCGCGTGACACTGCACGCCACGCATCCGGGCCAGCCCGAGGAAGGCCTGTTCGTCGAACCAGTCACGGCCCGTCTGCGACGGATAGTGCTCGTGCAGCAACCGCGACTTGCGGTGCAGCAGTTCGGCATCCATCGGGTGGTACAGCGTGGGCGCCGGAGTGTCGGTCTCCCACTTGAGGATCTCGTAGCCGAGGGTCAGGTGGTCACGGAACTCGGTGGGCACCAGCTCGGCGAGCAACCGGTGATCCTGGTGAGCGTCACCGCGATGCGGCGCGAACACCACCTCCGGTTCACCGCCGCGGCGGAACGCGGCGAGCGCGTCCTTGATCCGGTCCCAGTGCGCGGGCGCGCGCCCGTCCGGCACGTCGAGCACCTCGAGCTCGGGTTTCGTCCCGGAGCAGAAGGCGGTGAGCGCCGCGCGTTCCTCGTCCTCGCGCGCGGTGCCGCCACCGGAGAGCACCAGTGCCCGCACCTCGACCTCGGGGTCGGCGGCGGTGAGCGCGAGCAGGGTGGCACCCATGCCGATGGCGATATCGTCACAGTGCGCGCCGAGCACCGCGATCCGCTTCGGCGGACGGGTGAACAAACCGATCACGCCGACTCCCACACCATCCACGGCCGCGAACCGTTGCGGTAGGCATCGTCGAGTTCGGCGCGCTCCTTGAACGTGTCGGCGGGCTTCCAGAAACCCAGGTGCCGGTACCCGAACAGGCGGCCCTGCCCGGCCAGCGTGCCGCACGCGTCGGCCACCAGATCGCCCCCGGGCGGCAACAGATCGAAGATCTCCTGGCTGAGCACGAAGAACCCGCCGTTCTCCCACAGCGGCATCCGCGCCACCGGCATGATGTCCTTCACCTCGCCGCTGTCGGTGATGTCCACACAGTGGAACGAGGACTGCGGGGGAACGACCATCATCGACGCGGCCGCCCCCGAGGCGTGGAAACGCTCGATCATGGTGTCGAGCGGTGCGTCGGTGAGCACGTCGGCGTAATTGGCCAGGAAGAACTCGTCACCGTCGAGATGCTCGCGCACCCGGCGCAACCGCTCGCCGATCGCCGACTCCACCCCGGTGTCGACGAAGGTGATCGACCAGTCGCTGATATCGGTGCCGAGCAGTTCGACCTTTCCGTCGCGGATGACGAAGTCGTTGGACGCTGTCTCCTGGTAGGTCAAGAAGAAGTTCTTGATGTGTTCGGCGCCGTAGCCGAGGCACAGGATGAACTCTTTGTGCCCGAAGTGCGCGTAGTACCGCATCACGTGCCACAGCAGCGGTCGCGGACCGACCAGCTGCATCGGCTTGGGCACGATGTCGTCGGACCCGCCGCGCATGCGCATGCCGTACCCGCCGCAGAACAACACGACCTTCATCGATTCACTCTCGTTTCCAGCTCGCCGCGGTGCAGCACCGGCAGCGGGTAAACCAGTTCGCCGCCCCATTCGCCCACGTGGCGCAGCTGTGCGCTGATCTCGGTTTCGAGATTCCAGGGCAGCACGAGCACCACGTCGGGCCGGTCCGCGTCGATGCGCTCCGGCGGATGGATCGGGATACGGGTGCCAGGGGTGTAGCGCCCGTGTTTGTAGGGGTTGCGGTCGACGGTGTACTCGAGCAGGTCGGGTCGGATGCCGCAGTAGTTGAGCAGGGTGTTGCCCTTGCCGGGAGCACCGTAGCCGACGACCCGCTTGCCCTGCGCACGGCAGTCGAGCAGGAAGCGCAGCAACTCCTGGCGCACCGCCTCCGCGCGCGGCGCCAGGTCCAGATATCCGACGGGGGTGTGCAGCCCGGCTTCGCGTTCGAGGTCGAGCACCTCGGCGACCCGCGGACCGGGCTCGGCGACGGCGTCCGGGCGCGCCCACAGCCGCAGCGAACCGCCATGGGTGTCGAGCAACTCCACGTCCACGATCGTCAGGCCGCCCACCGCGAGCGCGCGCTGCGCCGAGTGCACGGTGTAGTACTGGAAGTGCTCGTGATAGATGGTGTCGAACTGGCCGTGGCGCACCAGGTTCAGCGCGTGATGCACCTCGATGCTGAGCCAGCCGTCGTCACTGAGCAGGGTGCGCAGCGCCCGGGTGAAACCGCGCAGATCGGGGATGTGGGCATAGACGTTGTTGGCGACGACCAGATCGGCCGGTCCGTGCTCGGCTCGCACCTGCGCGGCCGAATCCTCGTGCAGGAACGCGGTTTCCGTCGGCACACCGACCGCGCGGGCGGCGGCACCGACATTGACCGACGGCTCGATGCCGAGACACGGGATACCGCGCGCCACCGCGTGCCGCAGCAGATACCCGTCGTTGCTCGCCACCTCGACGACAAACGATTCGGCCCCGAGTCCCAGACGCCGCACCGCGGTGTCGACGAAGTCCTCGGCATGACGCACCCAGCTGTCGGAGAACGACGAGAAATAGGCGTACTCGGTGAAGGTGTCCTCGGGGGTGATCAGTGCCGGGATCTGCAACAGCAGGCATTGTTCACACAGTCGCAGATGCAGCGGATAGGTCATTTCGGGTGACTCGAGCCGCTCGCTGTCGAGGAAGCTCTCACACGCCGGGGTGGCGCCCAGGTCGAGCACGCTCGTGAGCTGCCCGGAATCACACAGCCGACATTGCAACGGGTCCACCTTCATCAGACGCGAGAATTGTCGCGGCCGATGCCGGACATGCCGGACGTCGGTCCTGCGGGACGAGACGTTACAGCGCGGCCCGGACCATAGCCGCCGGAAAATGTTGCGACCCGGAAAACACCGCGGTGCCCATATCGGGGATCAGGCCAGGTGAAACCGCGATCGGCTAATTTTCGGCGAAGACGACCATTCCTGCGATGAATGTGATGTCACCCACTCGAGAAATCGGTTGTCCTGCTTTCATGTCGAAATGCAATGGACTTTCCGTGATCTCGTCCACCGCTCGCCACCTTGCTGAGCTAATCTCTGGATCGCGTTGTGGCGCTTGCGCTTCGATGTGGAGGAATTTCGGCGATGTGTAACGATCGTCCCACGGGTTTCGAATCGAGGGGCGTAGCGGCCATCGCATTGGTCGCGTTCTGGTCGCCGGCGATCGGAAGGGTTCGACTCCCGATAGGGGAGGTGTGTCGGTTCATGAGCTACGAGCTCACCAGTAGTGGCGAGATGGATGCCGTCACCGGCGTGCACGCGGTGCGCGACTTGCGACGGGAAAGCTGGCAGACCGCATTCGTGCGGCGCCTGATCGTCACCGATGCCGTCGCTGTCGTGGGTGCCGTCGGTACCGCGCAGGCGCTGCGTTTCGACGGACCCGTCGACTCGACGCTGGCCTGGCCCTTGCCGTACGACATCGGCTACTCCGCGGTGTCGCTCGCCCTCGCGCTCGGCTGGCTCGCGCTACTGCACGGGTACGGCACCCGCGCACCCCAGGTGATCGGCACCGGCAGCGAGGAATTCCGCAGGCTGGTGTCGGCGAGCCTGCGCCTGTTCGGTGTCCTCGCCATCCTCGCGCTGCTGTTCCGCATCGAATTCGCCCGCGGCTACCTGGCCATCGCCCTGCCCGCCGGACTCTTCGGCCTGATCGCCGGACGACTGGCCTGGCGCAGGCAGTTGCGCAGCCTGCGGGCCGAAGGCCGCTGCCACACCGCGGTGCTCGTCGTCGGCTCGCCCGAAGCCGCCCACGCCATGGCTACGGCGTTCACCGACGACCCGGCCTCCGGATACCGGGTGGTCGGGGTGTGCGTGCCTACCGGACCGGGGGAGCGCGTCGAAACTCTCGGTGGCGCATCGGTTCTCGGTGACGACCGCTCCGTACTCGACGCCGTGCGCCGCAGCGGGGCCGGCTCGGTGGCCGTGGCCGCGACCGACCATCTCGGCCCGGCCGAATTGCGGCGCATGGCCTGGGAACTCGACCCGCTCGGCGTCGATCTGATCGTGGCACCGGGTGTGGTGGACATCGCCGGTGTGCGCCTCAATCACCGGCTGGTGGCCGGGATGCCGATGCTGCACATCGACCGGCCGCGCTACGGACGGGCCAAGTCCACCCGCAAGGCGCTGTTCGACTTCTGTTTCGCGGCCATGGTGGTGCTGCTCAGCGCACCGGTGCTGCTCGCCATCGCGCTGGCGGTGAAGCTGAGCAGCCCCGGCCCGGTGTTCTACCTGTCGGAGCGGATCGGCCGCGACGGCGTGCCGTTCCGGATGATCAAGTTCCGCAGTATGCGCCCGGATGCCGACACCGCCGTCGACGAACTCATCGCCGAGCACGGCGGAAACCCGGTGTTCTTCAAGGTCAAAGACGATCCACGGGTGACGCCGGTCGGCCGCTTCCTGCGCAAATACAGTCTCGACGAGCTGCCGCAGTTCTTCAATGTGCTGCGCGGTGAGATGAGCGTGGTCGGGCCGAGGCCGCAGGTGCAGCGTGAGGTCGACACCTACGACGGCGAGATGCGCAGGCGGCTGCTGGTGAAGCCGGGGCTCACCGGGCTGTGGCAGGTGAGTGGCCGCTCGGACCTGTCACCGGAGGATTCGGTGCGCCTGGACCTGTCGTACGTGGAGAACTGGTCGATGGTGCTGGATGTCGCCCTCATCGCACGAACCATCGGGGTGGTCACCCGGGGCGAGGGCGCGTACTGAGCCGGTGCGCCGAACACGCACCGGCCCAGTCCCTTTCAGCGCAGATCGCGGCGACGGTAGGCGAACAAGCCCACCGCGATGCCGGTTCCCGCGACCGCGAGCAACCAGACGATCGGGGTGGCGGTGAACTCCGCGCCCGGCAGCTTCGGCGGATGCACGAATGGCACCAGATCGAGCACCCACTGCGGGAAGCTGCCCAGTGCGCCGAGCAGGAACCCGACGACCATCGCGCTCAACACACCCCAGCTCAGCGGCGCGAATCGGGGCAGGGCGCCGACGAGCAGCACCGCGACGGCGGTGACCACCCACACGGCGGGCAGTTGCACGGCCGCCGCCGCGAGCGCCTGGCCGATCTTGCTTGCCGGGTCGCCACCGGTCGCGCCCCAGACCACACCGATCGCCAGCCCGGCGGCCAGCAGGCCCACCGCCGGACCGCCGAGGGCGAACAGCAGATGGCTGCCCGCATACCGGATCCGGCCGACAGCGGCCGCAAGCACGCTTTCGGTGCGACCGGTGTTCTCCTCCTCGTGCAGTCGCAGCACGGCCGACACCGAGTAGGCCGCCGCGGCGGCCGCGAGCATCGCGATCGCGTAGGCGATGAACGACTTCTCCAGATCGTCCGATCCGCCGAGCGAGGTGATCACATCGCGCAGCGATTCACTGCCGTCGAGCATGTCGCCGATGCCGGTCACCGCGCCACCGATGAGCAGACCGTAGAGGGCGAAACCGGTTGTCCACGCGAGCAGTGACCCGCGTTGTAGCCGCCAGGCCAGTCCGAAGGGCCCCGAAAGCCCGGCGCCCGCGGTAGCCGGCCCCGGTCGGTCGGCCAACAGGCCTGCGCCGAGGTCACGGGTACGCAGCAGCTGGTAGGCGAGCAGCGTCGCACCGGCGCCGAGGACTAGCAGCGGCACGAGCACCCACCAGCGCTCCTGGGCGAACGGCCGGATCTGCAGGCACCAGCCCACCGGCGAAAACCACGACAGCACACCGTTTCCCGCGTCACCGACGGCACGCACGGCGAACGCCGCACCCAGAGATCCCAGGGCGATGCCACGCGCGATCCTTGCACCCGTGCTCAACTGCGCGGCGACCGCGGCCACCGCGCCCCAGACGACACCGGAGCCGGCCAGTGCCGCACCGAACGCGACCGACCCGGCGAGGGGCAGGTCTGTCGCGAGCAGTGAAGCCGCACAGGCGATTCCGGCGATCGCCGACGCGCCGTTGGTGAGCAGGAGCGCGCCGGTGAGGCCGGCGAACCGGCCGATGCTCGTCGCGCCGACCAGTTCCGCGCGCCCGGTCTCCTCCTCGACCCGGGTATGCCGGATCACGGTGAGCACGGCCGCGATCGCGATGAGTGCGTACATGGCCCCGGCCTTCCAGGTGCCGATCGAGCCGAGGGCCGAACTGAACACCGGGCCGTACATGGCGACCAGCGCCGGGCTGGCGGCCGTCGTCGTGGCGAAACTGTCGAGCTGTTCCTGTGTCGTGTAGAGATCCTTGATCGACACCACCTGGATCGCCGGCATCAGCCCGATCAGCAATGCCCACAGTGGGGCGACCACCCGGTCACGGCGCAGCGCAAGCCGCAGCATTTGCCCCGTGCCGGTGAATTCGTCTGCGGCGCGGGATGTTCCGGTGAATCGACCGGTGGCGGCGAGCGTGCTCATGCGCGCACCTTCTCGGGCAGATCGACGTGGTAGTGGCGCAGGAACAGGTCTTCCAGCGTCGGGGGAGTGCTGGTCAGGCTTCGGACACCGGCGTCGCCGAGTACCCGGATGAGCGCGCCCAGGTTGTCGGCGTCGACCTGGCAGCGCAGGGTCGAACCGTCACGCTCCACGTCCTCGACGCCGGCCAGCGTGCTCAGATCGCCTGGGTCGCCGATCAATTCGGCCGTGATCGCGGTGCGGCTCAGGTGCCGCAGTTCGCTCAGCGAACCGGACTCGACGGTGCGCCCCGCCCGGATGATGGTCACCCGGTCGCACAGGTGCTCCACCTCCGAGAGGATGTGGCTCGACAGCAGCACCGTCGCGCCGCGCGCGGCAGCGTCCCGCACACATTCCTGAAAGACCTGCTCCATCAACGGATCCAGGCCCGAGGTCGGTTCGTCGAGGATGAGCAGGTCGGCCTCGGCGGAGAACGCCGAGACCAGCGCCACCTTCTGCCGGTTGCCCTTGGAGTAGGTGCGTGCCTTCTTGGTCGGGTCGAGTTCGAAGCGCTCGATCAACTCGGCCCGGCGTGCCTGATCGAGCCCACCGCGCATGCGGGCGAGCAGGTCGATGGTCTCCCCGCCCGACAGCGACGGCCACAGCGTGACATCGCCTGGCACATAAGCGATCCGCTCGTGCAGCGACACCGCGTCGGCCCATGGATCGCGGCCGAACAGCAGGGCCGAACCGTCGGTGGCTCGCAGCACGCCGAGCAGAATGCGGATGGTGGTGGACTTGCCCGCACCGTTGGGTCCGAGGAACCCGTGGATCTCACCGGGTCCGACCTGGAGGTCCAGCCCGTCGAGAGCGGTGAAGCGGCCGAAAGTTTTGCGCAGGCCCTGGGTTTCGACGACCTGCTGGGTGGGGGACGGCATTGCTACTCCTCGAGGAGAGAGTCGAGCAGAGACGGGTCGGTCAGCATGCCCTGGGTGTAGAGCTCGACGGCCGGGAAGGTGAGTTCGGTGGACAGCTCGCGAATCGCCTTGCGGTAGTCGAGTTTTCCCTCGCGCTGACTACGCATCTGCAGATAGAGGTTCATGGCTCCGACATGGCAGAGCACCAGATAGCGGGCACGGGCCACGGGATCGTGGCTCGGTTTGATGCGGCCTTCGTCGACGGCGGTCTGGGTGTACTGCACGGCGTCGTCGATCATGTGCTCGAGCAGCGACTCGGCAAGCGGTCCGCCGGCCTGGAAGCTGCGGAGCATGTAGGCCACCAAGGGTGCATAGATCTCGATCTCGGCCAACGCGTCGAGCATCCCGGTCGGACCGGTGGCGCGGATGGCCCGCAACTTCTCGTCGCGGATGATCTCGATCACTCGTTCGTCGCACGCCGCGCGCAGGCCGTCCTTGGACCCGAAGTGGTGATTGACCAAGCCCGGTGACACCCCGGCGGCGGTGGCGATGGCACGCACGCCGACACCGAATCCCTGCTCTCCGAACAGGTCGATCGCGGCGTCACGGATGCGCGCGGCGGTGCTCAGGTCGGTGGGGGATCCTTGCGAAACGGGCTGTTGGTTAAACACATGTTCAATATACTAAACGAGTGTTCAATCCGTCCACAAGAGGTAGCCGGAAGGAGTTTCACCGCCGCCGGTACGCCGCCGACCGGGCTATGGTCGAAGACATGGCTACCGGCACATCGACGACGGCAGAACACCTCCGCGCAGCGCTGGACGGACCGTGGCGCGCGGTCAGGGAACAGGCACGCACCCAGCTCGCCGACGACCGCTTCACCGGCGATCCCGACCTCGATCTGAAGGACGCCCGCGCACGGGTGCTCGAGCAGATGCGGGTCATCGCGGGAATGGGTTACCCCGAGCGTGGGTTCCGCCCCGAGAACGGGGGCACCGGCGACCCGGGCGGCGCGGTCACCGGTCTCGAGATGCTGGCCTACGCCGACCTCTCGCTGTGGGTGAAATCCGGCGTCCAGTGGGGCCTTTTCGGCGGTGCGGTGGAAAACCTCGGCACCGAGCGCCACCGCGACTACATCAAGCGGCTCATCTCCCTCGACCTGCTCGGCTGTTTCGCGATGACCGAGTCCGGGCACGGCAGCGATGTGGCGGTTCTCGAGACCACGGCCACCTATGACCCGGCCACTCAGGAATTCGTGGTCGACACCCCGACGCCGTCGGCGCGCAAGGACTACATCGGTGGCGCCGCCGAGCACGCCCGGATGGCGGCGGTGTTCGCCCAGCTCGTCACCGGGGGCAAGAACCAGGGCGTGCACTGCTTCCTGGTGCCCATTCGTGACGAGAACGGCGCCGACCTGCCCGGCGTCACCACCTCCGACGACGGCCGCAAGGGTGGTCTGCCCGGTGTCGACAACGGGCGCATCGTGTTCGACAACGTGCGCATCCCGCGCGAGAACCTGCTCAACCGCTACGCCGATGTCGCGCCGGACGGCACCTACACCTCCGAGATCGAGAACCCGAGCAGGCGCTTCTTCACGACACTCGGCACATTGGTGCGCGGCCGGGTGAGCGTCGGTGGCGCCGCTGCGGCGGGAGCGCGCGTGGCGCTGAGCATCGCGGTGCGCTACGCCCTTGCCCGGCGTCAGTTCGCCGACCCCGACACCGGTGCGGAAACCCTGCTGCTGGACTACCGCAGCCACCAGCGCAGGCTGCTGCCGCTGGTCGCGAAGTCGTTCGCGCTGGCCTTCGCGCAGAACGACCTGGTGCGCCGGATGGACCTCGTCCAGCGTGGCGCCGAGATCGAGCCCGGCGCGCAGCGTTCGCTGGAGAAGCGCGCCGCGGGTCTGAAGGTCGCCCAGACCCGGCATGCCACCCGCGCCATCCAAGAATGCCGCGAAGCCTGCGGCGGCGCCGGGTATCTCACCGAGAATCGTCTCGTGACGCTCAAGGCCGACACCGACGTGTTCACCACCTTCGAGGGCGACAACGTGGTCCTCACCCAGCTGGTCGCCAAGGAACTGCTCACCGCCTACGCCGACGAGATCCGCGACCTGGACGCACTCGGCTGGGTGCGCTTCGCCGCGACGATGGCGGGCGACGTGGTCCGCCGCAATACCGGTGTGCGCCAACTCATTCAGACGCTGCGCGACCGCAACGACGAATCGGTCGACGAGGGTGACCTGTCCAAGCGCGATGTGCAGCTGCAGTTGTTCGCCGACCGCGAGGACTACCTGCTGCGCACCGCCGCGCACCGGCTGCGGGCCCGTGCCGAGGACACCGGTCCGTTCGAGGCGTTCAACAACGCCCAGGACCACATTCTCGCCGCCGGCGCCGCCCACATCGATCGGCTGGTGCTGGAGGAATTCGTCGACGGGATCGCCGCCATCGAGGATCCCGATGCGAGGGCGCTGGCCGAAACCGTCTGCGACCTCTACGTGTATTCCTCGCTGGAGGAGAACCTGGCCTGGTACATCATGCACCGGTTCATGTCGGTGGAACGGGCCAAGGCGGTTCGGCGCGGAGTGAACGAGCTCGTCGACCGGCTGCGTCCCGACGCGCTCACGCTGGTGGAGGCGATGGGTGTGCCGGAGTCGATGCTGCGGGCCGAGATGCTGCACGACGCCAGCGTTTTCGACCGCAGCTGACAGCCCACACCCCCGCGACGGCTAGGGTGACCGCTGCCGCCGCGCCGCCGAGAACATCGGTGGCGTGGTGGTAGCCCCGCTCGATCATCCCCAGGGTGACCGGGACGAGCGCCAGGGCGGTGAGCGCGACGACCACGAGCCGCGCCCGGGCGCTCGTCACCAGACACGCGAATGTCGTTGCGACCGCGACCAAGTGGACGGTGTGGCCGCTCGGGTAGGCCAGATAGTCGTGTAACTGCCTGTCCCACAAAGGCTTCAACAACCACGTATTGATCGTCACCGCGACCTCCGGGACGACGAGCATCGTCGCCGCGCGCCACCACTGGCGCCGCACCAGGAACCAGCAGCAAAACCCCAGCAACCCGATGAGTACGGTCGCGCTGTTGCTCGGCGACACCAGAATCGAGCCCCATTCGGGGGAGACCGAACGCTGCACCGGTTCGGCTATCGCCCGGTCGATATCGGTCGCCCCGTCGTCGGCCGGAAACGTAAGCGGGATCAGGGCGGTGACGCTCGCGCAGGCCGCGAGGACGGTTGTGCGAAGTGCCTGGCCGGGGTGGATCACGGCCCCGACGATAGCGTCCGGCTCAGGCCGGCCCATAGGTGAGCACAGCGGTGACCACGAACCACAGCACCCACACGATCGCGATGATCATGCCGACGGCGAGGGTGATCCGCAGGAACGCGCGCCCGAAATCCAGATCACCACCGACCCGGGGGTACAGCTTCCACGGGCTGTACCAGGGTGCGACGAGACCGCGCCGCGACTGCGCCTCCTGCTCGAGCCGTGCCTGCTCCTCCGCGTACGCCTCGGCCTGGGCCTGGGTGGGCCCACCGTGCCACAGCGTCACATCGATCGGCCCGAGGAAACCCTCGTTGAGCAGATCCTGCGGGGCAGGCAGGTACGGCAGGATGCCGAGGCCACGGAAAGCGATGGCGATGTCGTTGGCCGTCCACCGGTTGTGTTCCTTTTCGGCGAGCACCTCGAAATACTGCTCGAGCCGGTAGGGATCGTCGGTGACGACCACGTCGAAACTCGGGTCGTGCCAACCCTGATGGATGTCGATGTCGGCGCCGGGCTGCGGCACGATCAAGCCGAGCCCGTGCACCGCACGCTGCCCGAGCCCACGCGCGGCGAGGTAGTCCTGCAGCGCGAAGGTGTGTTCCCTGGAACGTTCCAGCGGCGTCGACTTCTCACCACCGGCGAACTGCGCGAGTTCACCGGAGACCATCCACGGGCCGTTGAGCGGGATCTCGAGGACACCGTGCTGGGTGGCGGTGAACGTTTCGGCCTCGATCACCACACAGCTGGTCGGCGTCCACACCACCGCGTCGAACTGGTGCAGCCGATCGTTGTGGAACAGGCTGCAGTTGATGGTGGCGACACCGTGCGGACTCGACGGGTCCTTCCAGGTGCGCAGCCAATTGATCAGTGCCCGCTCGGCATCGGTGCCTGCCGCATTCTGCACGCGCACGAGCATGGAGGTCCGCCCTTCTTGGTCGGTGGCGCCGCAAGCCGAGAACCGTTGGCGTACATCGTAGCTCGCCGACGTGCCGATGCCGGTCAGGATGCGGCCGGTGCCTGGTCGGCGCCGCGCGGCTCAGCTGGGCTCGGCGGCGAGCTTGCCCGCCTCGACGGCGGCGACGAGCTGCGCGTGATCGGCTTCGGTGCGGTCGGCGTAGCGCACCGCGAAGCGTGCCACGGCCTCTTCGAAGCGGTCGTCGTCGGCACCGTCGCCGTCCAGGTATCCGGCCAGCGTGCGCGGGTCGAGCGAGCGCGCGTGCGCCCGTGCCAGCAGGGCACCCGCCAGCCTGCCGTAGTCGTCGAGATCGTCGGCGGACAACGCGGCCGGGTCGATGGCGCCCTTGAAGTTGCGGAACTGACGCACGATGAACGGCAGTGGCGTGTCGAACTCGATGGTCGTCCAGCCGAGCAGGATGTCGGTATCGGACTGCACGCTGCGCGCCCCGGCGACGATGCGCTCACCCTCGTGCCGGTGGGTGGTTGCGGGAAGGAACGGTGCGAGCGCCGAGGGTTTGGCCTGTTTGGCCTGCAGCACCAGCGACTCGCCGTCGTTGCCGTGCAGCAGCACCACGTAACTGTGCAGCCCCACGCTGCCGGTGCCGACGATCCGGAACGCGACATCGGAGACCGCGAACCGCGACAGCAGCGTGCGCCGCGACTCCCGGATGGTGCCCGCGTAGCGTTCCAGCCCGTCGATCACCGCCTCCCGGACCTGCTCGTCGACCGCGGTGAGGACCGGGGGATCACTGATGAAGCAGTGCTTGCGGATGCCGGTCTCGTGATCGTCGATGTGCTCGGTCAGTTTCGCGACCACCTTCGCACTGGTGTTCTTGCGCGCCTTCTTGGCGGCCTTCTTGAAGTCGTCGTGCAGGTCCTGGGCCTTGGCCTTGGTGAGAATCGACTCGTCGTGCAGATCGGTCCAGGACTGCAGGAACGGCAGCTCGGCGAGGCCGGCGACGGTCCGTCGGTAGGAGGCCGCGGCATCGCGGGCCGCGCGCAGGCAGTCGTCGGCGTCGGCACCGCTCTCGCGTCCGGCCAGGACGAGGCTCGCGGCGAGGCGTTCGAGATCCCATTCCCACGGCCCGAGAATCGTCTCGTCGAAATCGTTGATATCCATCACGATCTCGCCCCGCTGGGTGCCGTAGAGGCCGAAGTTGGCGGCGTGCGCGTCGCCACAGATCTGGGCGGGCAGACCACTGTCCGGACCGGCCGCGAGATCGGCGGCCATCAGGCCCGCCGCGCCGCGGAAGAAGCTGAACGGCGAGGCCGCCATCCTGCCGATGCGCAACGGGATCAGGTGTTGCAACCTGCCCTGGTTGCTGGCCTCGACGAACTCGAGCACCCCCGGTCGGTCGGGACTCTCGGCCGGGCGATCGCGCTCGGTCACCGGCACCTTCGCGGCGGCGGCACGGCCACGGGCGCGGGCCTGCTCGGGGGAGACGGAGGAGCGCAGATCGATACCACTGTCGGACACGACTGTCGAGGTTAGCGGTTCGGCGGCCGGACAGTGCCACGACCGAATCACCTGCCACGAAATGGGCGCGGGTTTCGGCGTGGCCGGATGGCGCGTCGGGGGGTCGGTGCGGTAAGCAGGGGCGTGGCAACCGAATCGGGAACGCCTGGCACGAGCGACACCGACGGCGGTGGCGTGTTCAGCGACCGCATCCTGACCGTGCCCAACGCCCTGAGCGTGCTCCGCCTCATCGGCATCCCCGTCTTCCTGTGGTTGATGCTGGTCGAACATGCCGACGGCTGGGCCTTCGCCCTGCTGATCGCCAGCGGCTTCACCGATTTCCTGGACGGCAAACTGGCCAGACTGCTCGATCAGTCCTCGCGTCTGGGCGCTCTGCTCGACCCGTTCGTCGACCGCTTGTATCTGCTGACGACACTGGCCGCCTTCGTACTGCGCGACCTGATTCCGTGGTGGCTGGCAGTGATCTTGATCGCTCGCGACCTTGTTCTCACCGTGACCCTGTCGGTGTACAAACGGCGTGAGCTGCCCGCACCGGAAGTGATCTACCTGGGCAAAGCGGCGACCTTCGCGCTGATGTCGGGTCTGCCGTGGCTGCTCACCGGGGAAATGGACTGGGCGGGGGCGGGTTTCGGCTGGGCCTTCGGTTGGGCACTGTTGATCTGGGGCACCGCACTGTACGTGTGGACGGGCGTGCTCTACGCGGGGCTGGCGGTCGCGGTCGCACGATCGATACCGCCTGTGCCGCACCGAGGGAGCTAGCCGTTACTGTTGCGTGCAACGTTCACGACGAAAGGACGTCCTGTGACCCGGACCCCTGAGGATCTGCACTACACCGAGGAGCACGAATGGGTGCGGCGGACCAGCCCCACAGCGGTCCGTGTCGGTATCACCGACTACGCCCAGTCACAGCTCGGTGACGTGGTGTTCGTCCAACTGCCCGACGCCGATGCCGACGTCACGGCGGGCGAGAGCATCGCCGAGGTCGAATCGACCAAGAGCGTGTCCGACATCTACGCCCCGCTCAGCGGCAAAGTCGTTGCGGTGAACGAGGATCTGGTCCAGGCCCCGGAGACGCTCAACAGCGACCCCTACGAGGCGGGCTGGTTGTTCGAGCTCGCCTTCGACGACGCGGCGAGCCTGGACGCGGCGCTCGCCGAACTGCTGGATGCGGCGGGTTATCAAGGAGTTATCGGGGGCTGACGCAGCCTTCACAGTTCTCCCTGCACGGGCACGCCCCGGCAGGGTACGGTCAATGCCGAAGACAGCACCTGCTTGCATGGATAATCAGGTTCGAGGAGGAGAGAAACGGTGAGCGAGAACAGGGACCCGGGTTACGGGGAGACCGCGGCCGAGACGACATCGGTCTTCCGCGCGGATTTCCTCAACGAGGTCGATTCGTCGCGCTCCGGAGAGCCGGCCGGCGAACAGCCGGTGCAGGGCGTCGAGGGCCTGCCGGTCGGTGCCGCCCTCCTGGTGGTCAAGCGAGGCCCGAACGCGGGTTCGCGCTTTCTGCTCGACCAGCCGACCACGTCGGCCGGTCGCCACCCCGACAGTGACATCTTTCTCGACGACGTCACCGTCAGCCGTCGGCACGCCGAGTTCCGGCAGGACGACGACTCGTTCCAGGTGGTGGATGTGGGCAGCCTCAACGGCACCTACGTCAACCGGGAGCCGGTGGATTCCTCGGAGCTGCAGAACGGCGACGAAGTCCAGATCGGCAAGTTCCGGCTGGTCTTCCTGACGGGGCCGCGCGCGCAGGCCACCGAGTCGTCGACGGGCGCGGGTTCGCGATGACCCGTCCGGTGCTGGTGCTCGCGAAGGGCGCAGTGCTGTGACCGGGGCGGCGCAGTGGGCGCGCGGAGGGATGTCGATCGGCTCCGTGCTCGACCTGCTGCGACCAGATTTTCCCGACATCACCATCTCCAAGATCAGGTTCCTCGAATCGGAGGGCCTGATCCGGCCGGAACGGACACCGTCGGGATACCGGCGGTTCTCGGTGGCCGACTACGAACGGCTGCGTTTCGTGCTCACCGCACAGCGCGATCAGTACCTGCCGTTGAAGGTGATCAAGGAGCAGTTGGAAGCGATCGACAGCGGTGCCGCGACGTTGGGTGTGCGTGAGGCGCGAGCCCGCGCGCACTCCCTGCGTGGCGTCAAGGAGTACACCGAGGACGACGCGCCCGCCGCGCCGCGCCGCCTCGGTGTCGTTCCGGGGGAGATCACGCCCGAAGAATTACGGTTCGATGTCGCGGTGCGGCTCACCCGCGCCGATCTGCTCGCCAAGGCGGGCATCGAGGAGCGTTTCCTCGACGACCTGCTCCGCGCCGGACTCATCGTCCCTGGCGCGGGTGGGTTCTTCGAAGCCGATGCGGTGACGCTGGCGCGCGCGGCCAAGGCGATGGCCGAATTCGGTTTGGAGGCACGGCATCTGCGCGCGTTCAAGCTGGCCGCCGACCGTGAGGCGGCGCTGGTCGCCCAGATCGCCGCACCGATCGCGAAGAGCCGCGACGCCGACGCGCGGGCCCGCGCCGAGGAAACAGTTCGCGAATTGGCCGCGTTGTCACTGAACCTGCATGCGGCACTGGTGAAAGCCGCAGTGCGCAACGCGTTGGGTAGCTGACGCGCGCGAGCGCCGGGTGGCCGGATTCGCCTAGACTCGTGATACCGGGCGGGGCAGCGGTCGTGCCGTCGGCGGCGAGTATGGGAGGCAGGACTACGCATGAGAGGTCAGCGGCCGGAGGCGGCAGCGGAGCGTAACCACGGAGGCCGCCCGAGCATGCGAGGTGTAACAGCATGAGTGAGATGCGCGTTATCGGCATCCGTGTCGAGCAGCCACAGAACCAGCCCGTGCTGCTGCTGCGGGAGGCGGCGGGCGAGCGGTATCTGCCGATTTGGATCGGGCAGGCCGAGGCCACCGCGATCGTGCTCGAGCAGGAAGGGGTCACCCCGATCCGTCCGCTCACTCACGATCTGATCAAGATTCTCATCACCGAACTCGGACACACCCTCAAGGAAGTGCGGATCGTCGATCTGCAGGAGGGCACCTTCTACGCCGATCTGGTCTTCGACGGCGACCTGCGGGTCTCGGCCAGACCATCGGACTCGGTAGCCATCGCGTTGCGCGTGGGATGCCCGATCTTCGCCGAGGAGCCGGTGCTCGCCGAGGCCGGGCTGGTGATGCCCGACGAGCGCGAGGACGAGGTCGAGAAGTTCAAGGAGTTCCTCGACTCGGTGTCCCCCGACGACTTCAAGGCGACCGACAGCTAGGGCCGGACTTTTTTCTGACCCTGAAGTAGAGGTCGAGGGAATCGCCGCTCACGGTGCTTGGTCCGATGACCGTATGGGTCCGACAATGACAGGAGTAACCTCGAAAGTCGGGCAACATCCGTCGTGACTCCGGTACTCGAGAACGTCGGCAGAGCAAGGAGCGGTCAGTGGAAGAGCAAACGCAGGATGTAGTGCAGCCTGGCTTGTTCCCGGACGACTCGGTTCCGGATGATCTGGTCGGTTACCGGGTGCCGAGCGCGTGTCAGGTCGCGGGAATCACCTACCGTCAGCTCGACTACTGGGCGCGGACCGGGTTGGTCGTCCCGTCGATCCGGGGCGCCGCGGGATCTGGGAGCCAGCGGCTGTACTCGTTCAAGGACATCCTTGTCCTCAAGATCGTGAAGCGCCTGCTGGACGCGGGCATCTCTTTACAGAACATCCGGATCGCCGTCGATCACCTGCGCAGTCGTGGCGTCGGTGATCTGGCCGGGATCACCCTGTTCTCCGACGGCACCTCGGTGTACGAATGCACCTCACCCGAGGAAGTCGTCGATTTACTGCAGGGCGGGCAGGGCGTCTTCGGAATCGCGGTCAGCGGTGCCATGCGGGAACTGACCGGCGCCATCGCCGACTTCCCCGCCGAGCGAGCCACCGCCATCACCGACCGCCCGGAGGACGAGCTGTCCTACCGCCGCAAGGTCAGGGAGAACCGCAAGACCGGTTAGCGATGCGCGATGATCTCGCGCGTACACGGTGACTCCGTGTACGCGCGATTCGCGATCACGTGTGCGGGGTGTCGTTCAGCTGTCGGTCGAGCAGTCAGAAGGTGCCGTGGGCGGGCGGCGGAGTGCCGTGGAGTAGAGCACGGCCGAGGTGATGGTATTTCCAGCGGACCGGGTCGTGCAGTGTGTGCGTCCTCGCGTTGCGCCAGAAGTGGTGCAGGTTGAGATCCGCTGCGGCACTGCGGGTTCCGCTCACCTCGAACAGTGCGGCCGACACGTCGACGGCCGCGCGGTCGGCGACGATCTTGGCCGTCGCGACGGCCAGGGATGCCTGACCGGCGGCGGTCTGTTCGTCGGTGCCCGGCAGCGTGCCCCGGATCGCCGAATCGACGGCGGTCGCCGCGGCAGTCAGCGTCGCTTCGGCCGTCGCCACCGTCACCACCAACTCGCCGAATCGCTGGATCAGCAGCGGGTCGTCGATGGCACGATCGACACCGGCCTCGAACCACGGCCGGGCCTGGCTCCGCACGAATTCCGTTGCGGCGGTGAGGGCTCCGCGTGCGATACCCGTGTCTATCGCGGCGTGCAGAAGCTGGGCGTACGCGCCGTAGGCGGTGGGCCCGGCGAGGGCTTTCCCCCGGGGGACGAGCTGCTCGGCGCGCACCCGCACATCGTCCAACTCGACGGTGCCGCTGCCGGTGGTGCGCTGACCGAGGCCGTTCCAGTCGTCCACGATCCGGACGCCCGGCGATCGGGCAGGTAGGTAGGCGATGTACTCGCCCGCGGGCAGGCCGCTGCGCGCGTCCGGGTCGTCGAGCCGGGTCAGCACGGCCAGCAGATCCGCGAACAGCGAGCCGGTGCAATAGTATTTCGTGCCGTCGATCCGGAATTCGTCGTCCACCGGACGCAGCGTGGTCGAGATGTCGGTGATGGTCCGGCCGCCGCGTTCGGATTGGGCATTGGCGATGCGCGCACCGGCGAGGACCGCTCGAAAGTATTCGCGTCGCTGTCCGTCCGTGCCGGCCAGGCGCAACAAGTTCAGATAGACGAAATGACTGTGCGGGATCTGCGCGATGTTCGGATCGGCCACCGCCAGCAGCCGCACCACTTCCGTGACCACGCTCGGCGCCAGATCGGCCCCACCGAATTCGGCGGGAACCGTGATCGCGAGCAGACCCGAGGACGCCAGCCGATCCAGCTGCGCGTACGGCAGTTCGCGGTCGCGATCACGGGCGGCGGCGCCGGGCGCGAACTCGCGGGCGAGCTCGGCCGCGACGGACACGGCCTGGTCGGCGGAGGTGATGAGCTGGGCGGTGGCCGCGGTCATCAGCCGACCACCGTCGCGGGAACCCGGGCCGCCTCGAGTTCACGGACCAACGGCAGCACCTTCGCCCCGAAATACTCGATGTCCTCCTGGAAATGCAGGAATCCACCGAGAATCAGGTCCACCCCAAGATCGCGATAGGCGACGATCCGCTCGGCCACCTGCTCGGGGGTGCCGATCAGCTGCGTGCGGAATCCGTCGTTGTACTGCACGAGATCTTCGAACGACGAATCCGCCCACATACCCTTGCGGTCGCTGGTGGACGCACCCGCCTGCTGCACCGCGTCGCGGAAACCCTCGACCGCGGGCTTGTTCGCCTTCTCGATGATCTCGCGCAACGTATCGCGCGCTTCCTTCTCGGTGTCGCGGGCGATGATGAACCCGTTGAGCCCGAATTTCACCTCGCGGTCGTTCTCCCGGGCGACGGCTCGCAGATCGTCGAGCTGTTCGGTGACGCCGTCGAAGTCCTTGCCGTTGGAGAAATACCAGTCGGCGTAGCGGCCGCCGTTGCGCCGGGCTGCCGTCGAGTTGCCACCCTGGAACAGTTCGGGATTGGGTCGCTCCGGGGTGTTCAGAGGTTTCGGCTTCAGAGTGAAATCACGAATGCGGTAGAAATCGCCGCCGTAGTTCACCTCGTCCTCGGTCCAGATCTTGCGGATCACCTCGAGGAATTCGCCGCTGCGCCGATACCGTTCGTCGTGCTCGAGCCAGGGTTCGCCGAGAGCTTGGAATTCACCCGCGAACCAGCCCGACACCACATTGATCGCGAACCGGCCGTTCGAGAGATGATCGGCAGTCGCGCCGAACTTCGCGAGCACCGCCGGATGCCACAACCCCGGATGAATGGCGGCGATCACCTTCAACCGTTCGGTGGCCAGCAACAATGCCAGGCTGAAGGACGTGGATTCGTGCTGGAATTCGGCACCGTAGGAGGCGGTGTAGCGCACCTGCGAAAGGGCGTAGTCGAAGCCGTTGCGTTCCGCGGTCTGCGCGAGCTTCTTGTTGTACTCGTAATCCCAGCTGGTGCGCTGTTCGATATCGCTGGTGACGAGGCCACCGCTCACATTCGGCACCCAGTAGGCGAACTGGATCTGATCGGTGATCCGCTCGGTTGTCATAGCTGCTCCAGAGGTTCGTGCGGGAGTGGGTTGGCTGTCGCTATCCGACGGCGACCGGTGCGAAGGTCGAGCGTGCGAAACGGCCCGCGGGTGCGAACTTCGCCAGCAGTTCGCCCGCGTCCACGCCGGTGACCTGGGTGATATAGGCGGCGGCGTCCTCGGGAGTGTCGATGGCGAGGAACGGTTGCGGCCGGTGCAGCAGCGCGACCAGCGCCGAGGCGAAGCGCGGGTCGACGGCGGCGGTGGCGAAGAACTGGCCGCCGATGTCGGCGAACTCGGGGTCGCTGAGGAACAGCCGGGTCACCTTGGCGGCGGCATCGCTGCGGGCGGCCAGGAACGCGGCGTACTGCTCGCCGATCCACTGCTCGTCGAAGGGCCCGTCGTGCACGGCGGCGGCCGCGACCAGGCGCTGGGCCTGGATCAACCCGCTCTGGGCGCCCTGCCCGGCGACCGGGTCGTAGGCGACCGCGGTGTCGCCGAGGGCGGCGACCGGGTGGCCACCCTCGGTGCGTCCCACACCCGCCCGCACGACCGGGCGCACCGCGCCTTTGAGCCAGGAGTGCGGGTCTTCGGCGATCACCTGGGTGGCTTGGACCTCCGGCAGGTCCCAGTCGATGTAGTCGCGGTAGAGGTCCTTCACGATGCGCAACGCCGACTCGGCGGAATCGGCCGCGGCGAATCGGGTCTCCCAGTCGCTACCGGGACGCGCCCAGCCGAGGAACGCCCAGCTCGGGCCCACATCCTTGTGCAGGTACGGGCCCCACCACGCTTCGCCCTGTTCGGCCAGGATGGAGAACAGGCTGTGCGCACCGCCTGCCGGGCTCCGGTGTGCGAACACACCGGAGTCGTAGCCGAGACCGGTCACTGTGACGGTGAGCAGCGAGCGCTGCGGCTTGTCGTAGACGGTGCGGGTGGTATCGATCGGGAAGAGATCGGACAACCCGCCGCGACCGGTGGCGACCAGGGTGAGGTCGTTGGCGGCGGCGATCGCGTCCAGCGACTGCGGGGTGACATTGTCGACGACGAACTCGCCGCCGCGCGCACGGAAGGCGGTGAGTCGTTCGTCGGCCTTGAGCCGGGTGTCGACCGCGACCCCGACATACCCGTCGAAGGTGCCGTCGAAGGCGATCAGTTCGGCGTTCTCCGGTCCGGCGATGCGGACACTGAGTCCGGTGTGGCGGGGTGCGCGGCCGGTGTAGCTGTCGAGCCCGAGCGCGGCTTCGGCCTGCTGGGTTTCGCCGAATTCGAGGGCGGTGCCGGTGGCGGGCACCTCGTCGCGCAGTGCGCGTTGATCTCGGTCGCTGTAGAGGGTGACGGTGAAACCGGCGTCGAGTAGTCCTAGCGCCGCAGTGACGCCGGTTTGGCCGGCGCCGATTACCGCGGCCGAACGAGTGGAGCGGGAAGCGGGAGTCTGCGATGTCATACCGGAATACTGCGCTGACCTGCACCCGATGAAGAGTGTTGCGATCAGCGCGAATTCATTCCTACGCGCCCGCCGGTTCGTTCACCGATCCAGGCCGTGACACCGCGTGCGGCAGCACGGTGGAACGCGGACCACCGACGCGATATCCGGCACCACGATGGTGGGCGGGCAGCCGATCTCCGGCCCCGAAGAGGGCGTTGCGCAAGGTCCCCGGCTCGTATTCGGTGCGGTACACACCGCGTTCGGTCAACACCGGAACGACATGGTTCACGATGTCCTCGAACGTGCCGGGGGTGATGGCGTAGGCGAGGTTGAATCCGTCGAGATCGGTATCGGCGACCCACTCCTGCAGCAGGTCGGCGACGGTTTCGCCGGAACCGGTGAACACCGGCCCCATGCCGCCGATGCCCGCCCAGCGCCCGATGTCGCGCACCGTCCATTCGCGGCCGTCGTCGTCGAATTCCTGGAATGCCGCCACCGCGGACTGGATGGCGTTGCTGTGTACCTCACCGATCGGGTCGTCGAGGTCGTATCGCGACAGGTCGATTCCCATCCAGCCCGACATGAACACCAGCCCGCCCTCGACGCTCGCGTAGGACAGGTATTCCTCGTGTTTGGCCCGTGCCGCCTCGTCCGTCTCGTCGGTGATGATGGTGGCCAGCGCGTAGATCCTGGCCGCGTACCGCCCACGCCCCGCCGCCTCCAACGCGTCACGAACCCGCGAAACAGTCTGCGCCAGTACGCGTTTGGACGGGCCGGCGATGAAGATCGCTTCGGCGTTCTCGGCCGCGAACTGTACTCCGCGCGGTGAGGCGCCCGCCTGATAGATCACCGGCGTGCGCTGCGGTGACGGCTCCGACACGTGGATTCCGGGCACGGTGTAGTGCTTGCCGTAGTGACCGATGTGGTGCACCTTCACCGGGTCGGTGTAGATACCGCGGTCGGCGTCACGGACCACCGCGTCGTCCTCCCACGAACCCTCCCAGAGCTTGTAGAGCACCTCGAGGTACTCGTCGGCCCGGTCGTAGCGTTCGTCGTGATCGAGCTGATCGGCGTCACCGAAATTCCTTGCCGCCGAAGGCAGATAACCCGTCACCACATTCCAGCCGAGGCGCCCGCGAGTGAGGTGGTCGAGGGTCGACATGCGGCGCGCGAACGGAAACGGATGCTCGAACCCGGTGCCGGTGGTGATGCCGAAGCCCAGATGCTCGGTCACCGCCGCCATCGCCGACACCAGCAGCAGCGGGTCGGCGACGGGTGTCTGCGCACCCTGGCGCAGCGCGGCGGTGTCGTCGCCGCCGTACACGTCGTAGGTGCCGAGGACATCGGCGATGAAGATGCCGTCGAACCGTCCGCGTTCCAGCAGTTTCGCCAGCTCGGTCCAGTAGCCGATATCGGTGTAGCGGTGGGACTGGTCGAGTGGATGACGCCACAGTCCCGGTGACTGGTGGGCCACGCAGTTCATGTCGAACGCGTTGAAGCGGATCGGCCTGCTCATCGCGCAACCTCCGTGCGGCGCTCGCCCGCGCTCCAACCGAACGGCAACTCGGTGCCGTTGAGCAGGTAGTCACCGACGGCCCGGGCTTTGAAGATCGCCGGGTTGTGCACGGAGACGGTGCGCGCGTTGCGCCAGTGCCGGTCCAGGCGCAGCTGTTCGGACACGATGGACGCGCCACCGAGGTCGAACAGCTGAGTGGTGGCGGCGAGGACGATATCGATCACCGCGAGTTGTGCTTGCGCGGCGGCCAGCTCGGCGGCGGCTAGGTCGCCGTGGTCCTTCGCCCCGGCGTCGAGGACGCGGTCGAGAATGTCCGCGACGGCCAGGACGGTCGCGCGAGCGGTGAACGCCGCCGCCGACAACTTGCCGATCACCTGCTGGACGAGGGGGTCCTCGCGCGGCAGGTCTGCCGAGGCGTGCGTGTAGGTGCGGGTGCGCGCGCTCACCCATTCCCTGGCGTCGCGCTCGGCGCGGGCGGCGATCCCGGCGAGCACCGCGAGCTGCACCAACTGCAGGTAGGCGGTGCCGTAGGTGGGGCCTGCGACACCGTAGCCGGGCCCGAGGACGCGATCGGGCGCCACCACGACATCGGTGAACTCGGTGGTACCGCTCGCGGTGAGCCGCTGCCCGAAACCGTCCCAGTCGTCGTGCTGCACCACACCCTCGGCGTTCGCGTCGACCAGCACACCGAGGCGCTCACCGTCACGATCGGCGGCGACCAGGATGTGATCGGCGAACAGCGAGCCGGTGCTGTAGTACTTCACCCCGTTGAGGAGCAGCCGGTCGCCGTCCTCGGTCAGCCTGGTGCGATACCGGTCGACGGCGCCCACCCCGGGTTCGGTGATCGCATTGCCGACCAGGGTGCCCGCGGCCACCGCCCGCAACCACCGCTCCCGCTGCGGGCCCGGCTCGGCCAGCCGCTGATCCTCCACGAACGACCAGTGCACCCGCAGCGCCTGGGGCAGGTTCGACTCGGCGGCCGCCAGGTCGATGAGCAGCCGGAACAGCTGGCGTACGCTCGCACCGTAGCCGCCGAACTCGACCGGTACCCGCAGGGCACCGAACCGGGCCTCCTTCAGCCAGGTGACCTCGTCGAAGGGCAATCTGCGGTCGACCTCTCTCGCCACCGCACCGGCGGCGATCCGGTCGAAGATCGGGGCGAAGACGGCATCGAGCGCGGAATCTGTGATCGCGGACGCGGTGGTGGAAGTCATGCCCCAACGATCGCGCAGCGGGCTGCCGGATTCACCGGTTGCGCGCAGGGGGATCGAAACGTCTCCCCGGCACGGTGGGGGAGTGACGAGCACTACACCCCCGGCGGGCCCCTGGTGGCGCGACCGGGGGTTTGCTGCCTCTAGACTCGGGGGTGCGTCGCCGTCGTGCGGGAGAGTCCTGGGATCGCAAGAGTCCGGGCGCCGAAGGAGCAGCACCTCCCCGTCAATCTCTCAGGCAACAGGGACCGCGCGGTGATTCGACGCCTCTGGAAAGCGGTGGCATCCGGCTGCCCGCCCACGGGGAAAGGGGCACGGTTTCGACCGGCTACCGAATCTCTCAGGCGCACAGACAGAGGGGGAGGGCTGGTACCCGTCGGCCACGAGGCCGACCCGCCCGACCTGGAGCTGCCGTGACCCGTTCGTTCGCCGACCGCCACATCGGACCCGATTCCGACGAACTCGCCCGGATCCTCGCGACCATCGGCGTCGAGTCCGTCGACGCGCTCGCGACCACGGCGTTGCCCGCCACCATCCTCGACGAGTCCGGCCTCGCCGCGCTGCCCGCGCCCGCGAGCGAACACGAGGTACTCGCCGAGCTGGCCGGCCTGGCCCAGGCCAACACCGTCGCCACCTCGATGATCGGGCTCGGCTACTACGACACGCTCACCCCGCCCGTGCTGGTGCGCAACCTGCTCGAGAATCCCGCCTGGTACACCGCCTACACCCCGTACCAGCCCGAGATCAGCCAGGGCAGGCTCGAGGCGCTGCTCAACTTCCAGACCATGGTGTCGGATCTGACCGGGATGGACGTGGCCAACGCCTCGATGCTGGACGAGGCGACCGCCGCGGCCGAGGCGATGACGTTGCTGCGCCGCGCGGGCAAGTCCAAGTCGAACCGGCTGCTGCTCGACACCGATCTGTTCCCGCAGACCAAGACCATCATCGGCACCCGCGCCGAGCCGCTCGGCATCGAACTCGTCGAGGCCGACCTGTCCACCGGGGTGCTGCCCGAGGGCGACTTCTTCGGCGTGATCGTGCAGACCCCCGGCGCGTCGGGTCGCATCGTCGACTGGACCGAGGTGTTCACCGCCGCCCACGAGCGCGGCGCGCTGGTCGCCGCCGGTGCCGACCTGCTGGCGATGACCCTGGTGACCCCGCCCGGTGAACAGGGCGCCGACGTGTGCTTCGGGACCACCCAGCGTTTCGGTGTCCCCATGGGCTTCGGTGGCCCGCACGCCGGGTACCTCGCCGTGCGCACCGCGTTCGCCCGTCAGCTGCCGGGCCGCCTGGTCGGTGTGTCGGTCGACGCCGACGGCGCCCCGGCCTACCGCCTGGCGCTGCAGACCCGTGAGCAGCACATCCGCCGCGAGAAGGCCACCTCCAATATCTGTACCGCCCAGGTGCTGCTGGCCATCGTCGCCGCCATGTACGCGAGCTACCACGGTGCCAACGGGCTGCGGGCCATCGCGCGCCGGGTGCACGAGCACGCCGCCGCGGTCGCGACCGGTCTCGGCGGTGCGGTGGTGCACGGCGCCTTCTTCGACACGGTGCGCGCGCACGTGCCCGGTGGTGCGGAAGCCGTTGTCGCCAAGGCGAAGTCGAAGGGGATCAACCTGCGACTGGTCGACGCCGACCACGTCTCCATCGCCTGCGACGAGGCGACCACCGAAGCCCATGTCGCCGCCGTCGTCGAATCGTTCGGCACCGCACTGACGCCCGAGTCCGGCGCCGGCGCCGAACCGGTCGGCATCGAGACCCGCACCTCGGAGTACCTGACGCACCCGGCGTTCACCCGCCACCACACCGAGACCGCCATGCTGCGCTACCTGCGTTCGCTGTCGGACAAGGACATCGCCCTGGACCGCAGCATGATCCCGCTCGGTTCGTGCACCATGAAGCTCAACGCGACCGCCGAGATGGAGGCCATCACCTGGCCCGGTTTCGCCCGGCTGCACCCCTTCGCTCCCACCGAGGACTCGCCCGGCATCCGCAAGCTCGTGGCCGACCTCGAGCAGTGGCTGTGCGAGATCACCGGCTACGACGCGGTGAGCCTGCAGCCCAACGCCGGTAGCCAGGGCGAGTACGCGGGACTGCTCGCGATCCGCCGCTACCACCTGGACCGCGGCGACGACCACCGCGACACCTGCCTGATCCCGTCGAGCGCGCACGGCACCAACGCCGCCTCGGCGGCCATGGTCGGCATGCGGGTCGAGGTGGTGAAGTGCCGGGAGAACGGCGACATCGACCTCGACGACCTGCGCGCCAAGATCGCCGACCACGCCGAGCGGCTGGCCTGCATCATGATCACCTACCCGTCCACCCACGGCGTGTACGAGCACGAGGTCGCCGAGCTGTGCGCGCTGGTGCACGACGCGGGCGGTCAGGTGTACGTGGACGGCGCGAACCTGAATGCCCTTGTCGGACTTGCCCGTCCGGGCCGGTTCGGCGGCGACGTGAGCCACCTGAACCTGCACAAGACCTTCTGCATCCCGCACGGTGGTGGCGGTCCGGGCGTCGGCCCCGTGGCGGTGCGCTCGCACCTGGCGCAGTACCTGCCGGGTGATCCGCTCGAGAACGGTTCGCACGCGGTGTCGGCCGCCAACTACGGTTCGGCCTCGATCCTGCCGATCACCTGGGCCTACATCCGGATGATGGGCGCCGAGGGGTTGCGCGCGGCCACGCTGACGGCCATCGCGTCGGCCAACTACATCGCCCGCCGCCTCGACGCCTCCTTCCCGGTGCTCTACACCGGCGAGAACGGGATGGTCGCCCACGAGTGCATCCTGGATCTGCGCGAGATCACCAAGCAGACCGGTGTCACCGTCGACGATGTGGCAAAGCGACTGGCGGACTACGGTTTCCACGCGCCGACCATGAGTTTCCCGGTCGCCGGCACGCTGATGGTCGAGCCGACCGAGAGCGAGAATCTCGAGGAACTCGACGCCTTCATCGACGCCATGATCGCCATCCGCGGTGAGATCGACCAGGTCGCCGCCGGTGTCTGGCCCGTCACCGACAACCCACTGCGCGGCGCACCGCACACCGCGGCCTGCCTCGTCGGCGAGTGGGACCACCCCTACAGCCGGGAAACCGCCGTCTACCCGCGCGGTGTGGGACATGCCCGGCCGAAGATCTGGCCTGCCGTGCGGCGCATCGATGGCGCGTTCGGCGACCGCAATCTCGTGTGCTCCTGCCCGCCGCTCGACGCGTACCAGGACTGATCCCCGCTGATCCGGGCCCCGCCGATGCTGTTCGGCGGGGCCCGGATTCGTTCACGGCCCGGAATTCGGGCACCCGGTGGGCTGCCCGGCGTGGGCGCGGTCGGTACGGTGGCGGATGGGGCGGGATGTTCCCATGACCAGGAGGGGATCGAATCGTTGAGTATCGGCGAGATAGTGCGCGAGATCGAGGTAGCCGGAGCACCGTACGGGGTCACCGTCGGACCGGACGGTGCGTTGTGGTTCACCTTGGTGACCCAGGGTGCCATCGGGCGGTATGCCGAGGGGCAGGTCGACACCTTTGCCCTCGACGCCGTCGGTGGCCAACCCACGGTGATCGTGGCGGGGAACGACAACGCTTTGTGGTTCACCGAGTTCCACGGTGGCCGGCTGGGCCGGATCACCCTCGACGGTGCGGTGAGCAGTCTGCCGATGGACGGGCCCTACGGTGTGTGCGCTGGGCCCGGCGGTATGTGGTTCACCGAATTGCAGGCCGGTCGGGTCGGCCGGATCGCGGGCGACGGCAAGATCGAGGGGGTCGCGGTCGAGGGCATGCCGTCGATGATCACCGCGGGCTCCGACGGTGCGGTGTGGTTCACGGTGAACCAGGGCAACGCGATCGGCCGCATCGACACCGACCTCACGGTGACCCTGCACCCCCTGCCCACCCAGGAGGCGGCACCGGTCGGCATCACCTCCGGGCCGGACGGTGCGGTGTGGTTCACCGAGATCGGCGTGGGCGCGATCGGCCGGATCGACAGCGCGGGCACCGTCACCGAATACGCCCTGCCGGACCGTGATTCACGCCCACACGCAATCGTCACGGGCCCCGACGGCGCGCTCTGGTTCACCGAATGGGCCAGCGGGAACCTGGGCCGGATCGACACCGACGGCAAGATCGACCACCTCACCCTCCCCGGCGCCGAGCCCCACGGACTCACCGTGGACTCCACCGGCCATCTCTGGGTGGCCATGGAATCCGGTGCACTGGTCGAGGTTTCACCAGGCTGACCTCTGGGGCACCTCTGCCACGCCAGGTGGTGGGTACTGCTGCGGTCATCAACTGGTGGTGACCGCAGCGTCGGTGATTTCCACGAAATCTGCGTAGCGCCCGCCCTTTTCGACGAGTTCGTGGTGGGTGCCCTGCTCTACGACACTTCCCTTGTCGAGGAAGAGGACGCGGTCGGCGGTTCGGACCGTGCGCAGGCGGTGGGCGACGACGATGACTGTTCGCCCGGCCATCAGGCGTTCGATGCCACGGTGGACGGCTGCTTCGTTGGTGGGGTCGAGCGCCGAGGTGACTTCGTCGAGCAGCACGATCGGTGCGTCCTTCAGGAGGGCGCGGGCGATCGAAACACGTTGGCGCTCACCACCGGACAGCAGCGCACCACCCTCGCCGACGGCGGCCGACCAGCCACCGGGCAACCGGTCGACCACCTCGTCCAGCCCGGCCGCGGTCGCCGCCGCCCGCACCTCGGTGTCGGTGGCGTCGGGTCGGCCGAGGCGAATGTTGTCCTCGATCGTGCCGTCGAACAGGTACACATCCTGGAAGACGATCGCGAGGGACGACATCAGGGTCGCGGTGTCGATGTCGCGTACATCGACACCGCCGATACGCACCGCGCCCGCGTCGACATCGTGGAACCGGGCGAGCAATTGAAGCACCGTGGATTTCCCGGCGCCGGAGGGGCCGACGATCGCGAACCGCTGACCCTGCGGCACCTGGAATGTCAGCCTGTCCAGCACTGTGCGGCCGTCGCGCGCGAAGCTGACGGCGTCGAATTCCAGATCGTGGCGACTCGGGCGCACCGGATCGCGCGGTTCGGGTAGCGGTTCGGTGCTGAGCAGGTCGTCCAGCCGGGTGAGCTGGGAATGCGCGCTGCGCAGCTTGCCACCCAGATCGGCCAGTGACAGCAACGGTTCGGCGCAACGGGCGGCGAGCACCAAGATCGCCAGCAGTTCGGCGGCGCCGATGCGGCCGCCGAGCGCGAGGTAGGCGCCGAACGCTAGCAGCACGGTGAATGCGGTCTGGACGACGAGCGTGAGACCGACCATCCCCGGCAGCGCGGTGCGCACCGACCGATGAGTGGCTCGCTGCAACTCGCGCAGGGCGTCGTCGAGCAGACCGAACCGTTCGGTGCTTCGGCCACCGGCGCGCAACACGGGCTGGGCCCGCAGATATTCGATCACGCGGCCCGCTGCCTCGTGGTCGCGGGCGTGCCGGTCGGCATCGGTGGCCGCCAGTGCACGACTCGCCCGGATCTGCACCACGGCCACCAGGGGGACGGCGACCAGCGCGGCCAGTCCGAGCCGCCAATCGAAGACCGCGATCACCACCACGATGGTCGCCGGCGTCAGCGTCGCGGTGATGAAGGGGCTGAGCAGATGCGCGATCACGCCCATCGCCTCGAGCACACCCCGGCTGGCCAGCACCGACACCTCACCCACCCGGTCCGGCCCGAACCAGCCGACCGGCAACCGCGCGAGGTGGTCGCCGATGCGGTGGTAGGTCCCGCGCAGCAGTGTGGTGCCCGACCGGAAACCCGACAGATCGCTGACATAACGCAACACGGCGTACACCGCGACCGCGCAACCGAACCCGATCAGCCACGGCCAGGCCCGCGCGGGTTCGCTGCCGAACAGCTCACGCAACACGGGAACGAGCAGCAGATAGGACAACCCTTCGAGCACGGCGGTGACACTCATCAACACCACGGTCCGGCGAACCGGGCCCGCGTACTGATGACCGAGCACCCGTAACAGTGTGCGGATCATGACAGCTCGCTTCCTTGTTCGGCCCGCCAGAACGCGGCGAACGCGCCGCCCTCGGCCAGCAGTCGGGTGGGTGCGCCGCGCTCGACGATCACGCCGTCCCGCAGCAGGACGACCGTGTCGGCGTCGGCGATGGTTTCGTGTCGATGGGCGATGACGAGCACCGTGCGGTCACCGCGCAGGTTCGCCATGGCCTGGCGTAACGCCCGCTCGGTCTGCGGGTCGGCGAAGGCAGTCGCCTCGTCGAGCACCAGTACCGGGGTGTCGGCCAGCAGGGCACGGGCGAGCGAAAGCCGTTGTGCCTCACCGCCGGAGAGCCCGGCCTGTTCGCCGAGAACGGTGTCGTACCCGTGCGGCAGGTCGAGGATTCGTTCGTGGATCCCGGCCAGGCGGGCGGCCTCGATCACCCGTTCGCGGTCGGCGTGCGGCACGGCGAGCGCGATATTGTCGGCCACCGAGGCGCGCAGCAGTCGCACATCCTGGAAGACGAACGACACCGACCGGCAGAGTCGATCGCTGCCGATGTCACGCAGATCGGCACCACCGAGGACGACGCTGCCGTGACTCGGGTCGAAGAATCGCAGAAGTAGTTGCGCCAGTGTCGATTTGCCGCTGCCCGACGGTCCGACCAGTGCGGTGACGGTACCCGGCTCGAGGACCAGATCGATCCCCCGCAGCACCTCCCGGTCGTCGTAGCCGAATCGCACGTCTCGCAACTCGACTCGGTGCCCGCGCGGTGCCACGGGTTGCGCGGGTTCGGGCAGTGGCCGCACGGCGAGTACCTCGTTGATCCGGCCGATCGCGTGACCGGCCGCCTGCAGATCGTCGAAACCGTGTTGCAGCGCCGCGACCGGAGCGGTCAAACCGAGCCCGAGCAGCAGGAACGGCAGCAGATCGGCGGCGGTCAGCTCGCCACGGGTCAGCAGGAAGGTGCCACCGCTCAGAATCACCAGCAGCACGAACGGCGGCGACAACGCCAGCTGCATCCCGGCTGCCACCGGGGCGAGACCGCGGACGAAACGCAGGAACGTATCGGCGAATTCGTCTGCGGCCGTGCGGAATCGCCGATGTGCCCGATCGCCACCGCCGAAGGCCTTGACCACCGCGATGCCCTGCACGAACTCCACCACCGCATCGGCGATGCGACCCATCGCGGCGTCGAACTCCCGCTGTTCGCGTTCCCTCGCCGGCAGCAGGAGCAGCGGCACGTGCAGCAGCGCGAGCAGCACCGGGACGAGCGTGATGAGCGTGAGCCGCCAGTCCACCGTGCACAGATACGCCAGTGACACCAATGGCACCACGAACGCCGACACCAGCTCACCCGGCGCGTGCGCGAGCACCGGATGCACCGCGCTCACGTCGTCGCCGACCACCTTGGCAAGCTCACCGGTTCGGCGGCCCGAGAACCAGCCGATCGGCACGCGCCCCAGCTGGGCGGCGAGCCGGCGCCGGAACCCCAGCTGTACCCGGCCGTCGAGAACATGGCCGAGCCCGGCCGCCGTACCGGTGAACACCAGCCGCACCAGCAGACCGACCGCCCCGACCAGCACCGCGAGCCACACGCGGTCGTGATCCACCGGCCCGGCCGACAAGAGCACCCGGCCCACCTCGACCACCGCGAGCAACGGCGCCAACCCGGCGAGCGAGCCGATGACCTGCGCGATCATCACGGCGGCGAACCCGGGGACATAGGGGCGGACCGAACTCGCCAGGCTCGGCGGCGGCTCCGCCCCGCCCCGTTCGATTGTCATCGTCATCGCACACTCGATTCAGAAAGTCACTGTCTCTAGACGGCGACTGTACGAGCGTCCTTACAGACAGTCAATGTCTGAGTGAAAGTGGCAGTCAGCAGATAGTGGCTTCCTGATAACCTGGCCGCATGGCTGGACTACGCGAACGCTGGCGGCTCAACGCCATGCACACCGTTCAGGAACGCGCGCTCGACCTGTTCGACGCGAAGGGCTTCGCCGCGGTCACCATCGAGGAGATCGCCGCCGCGGCCGAGGTCTCACCCTCGACGGTCTACCGGCTCTTCGGCACCAAGGAGGGCATCATCGTCGCCGACGAGTTCGACAACCTCAGCGACGAACAGCTCGCGAAGGTGGTCGACCCGCACGATCCGATCGGCAGCCTCATCCGATCCGTGCGCGAGTACGACACGGGCACGAACGAATCGGGCTCCGAACCGGGTCCGTGGCGGCGCAGCCTGCGCTATCACTTCACCGAACCGTCGGTTCGGCGCGCGGCCTACGCCTCGGCCGACCGCACGAGCCAACGGCTGTCACCCCTGCTCGCCTCGACCGGCCGTTTCTCCGAGGCGCAGGCCAAGGTGGCGACCAACGCGCTCATCTTCGGCTACCTCGCCGCCTTGGAACAGTGGTTCCTCGACGGCGGTGACCGACCCGTCGCCGCCTATGTCGACGAGGCACTCGACCCATTACGGGCGGTCTGGGGCGACTGACTACGGGGTGGTCAACGCCTTGACCACGGCCGTTCCGAAGCCGATATCGTTGCTGGTCGGCATCCGGGTATAGGTGCCGCCCGTCTGCGCGGACAGCTCCTGCAAGGTCTGGGTGCCTTCGCCGCCCACCACGATGACGTCCACCCGCACCGGCTTCCCGGACTGGTTGGCCGCCGCGATCTGGGCGAGCAGGTCGGCGCCGGTCAGCGAGGAATCGTCGTCCGGTCCGTCGGTGATGAGCAGAATCGAATTGGTGCGGCCGGGGGAGTAGTTCGCCACCGCCGCGCGATAGGCGGCGAGCAGACTCGGATAAGCCTGGTCGGTACTCACCGTGCTCGGCTTCAGTGAGGTCACCGCCGATCCCACGGCATTGCGCTGGGTGTCGGTGAGCAGGCCGGTAGCCACGTTCACCTGGTACGGATTGGTTCCGTCGAGATTCTTGCCGAACGTCCACAGGCCGAGCCCGAAGTCGGGCGGCATCACCTGCAGGGTCGAGGCGAGCGCGGCGCCCGACGTGGCGAGGCGCGTCATCGAGCCGTCGGTGGTGCCCATCGACGACGAGACATCGAGCAGCACAGTCGCATTCACGCCGAGCACCGGATTGTCGATGGTGGCGCGCACCTTCTCGAGCGCCGCCTTGCCAGGATTGGCGGGCGCGGAACCGATGGCCGGGCCGAAACCGTCGGCGGCGAAAGCGGCCGCCTGCTCGGGAGCCCGCAGGAAGTCGATGAAGCGCGAGGCGATGAGGTTCTGGATCTTGTCGACCCACGGACCCGACAGCACCGCCGCCGGGTAGTCCGCCAGCGGCGCGGTGCCCGCCGGACGGAACGCGGTGAGCCCACCGGTCCCCAGTTGCTGAGCGGTAGCGGCCACCGCGTGGATATCGTTCGCGGCCGGATCCGCGCTGATCGCGGCCATCGCCGTAGTCAGGTCGGCCGGTTTCTCGGCGGCGGCGGCGAGTCCCGAAATGGCGGCGACCACCTGTCCGGACGCGGCGGCCTGCTCGGTGAGCGGGTCGGTGCCCGACACCGCAGACCCGATCGCGGCGGCGGCCGCGGTGGTCGCGTCACCCGGGGGCAGCGCCATCCGCAGCCCACCCCAGCCGGTCAACCCGATCTCGTCGAGCGAACCCTGCTGCAATCGGGGCAGGTCGGCCCAGGTGATCTGGTGCTGTTCGAGTGCCTGCCGCAGCGGATCGGGCACCGCGAGCACGATGGGACTGGTCGCGATGGAGGCCGGGGTGCCCTCGATCAAGCCGGGCACCCGGACCAGCTCGATCGAGCGGCTCGAGTCGGCGATCCACAGCCCGGGCTTCGGGCCGAGACCGGGTTCCCAGGTACTGGTGTCGGCGAGCGCGCCGCCGAGCGCCGCCGAGGGCCGGGCCGTCACCTCGACGCGCGCGCAGTGGTCACGCACGCGTGGCTTGGTCGCGTTGAAGCGTTCCGCGGCGGCACGCACCGGACCGGCCACGGCCGGGTCGACGGTGACATCGAGGGCGGCGGGCCCCTCCACACATTCCGCCGCGGCGGCCACATCGGATTCGGCGGCACGATCGCGCAGCTGGAACCAGGCGAACACGGCCACGAGTACGAGCACGAGCACCGATGCCGCGATAACCGGACCTTTGCTGATACGTCGAGATCTGGTCCCGCTGCGATGTGTACCCACGCGGCAAGTTTAAGGACTCGTTGCCGGGGCGGCGCACCGCGCATCCCCCGGCGCATCGTCGCAGCTCACAGCCGGCGGCCGGGCGTCGTGGTCGACGCCCGGCCGCCGGTCGGTCATTCGCGGATCACGCGGCCGCGGTCGTATTCACGACCACCCCACACCCCGGACTGACCGGTCCGCGCCGCGTACTCGGTGCACCCCGCGAGCAACGGGCAACCGGCGCAGATGCGGCGGGCGTAGTCGAAATCCTGCGACGGGTACGGAAACCACGCCTCGTGGTTGGGGTCGCCCCGGCAGGCGGCGCGATGCCACCGACCGGAATCGGACAGGGTGAGTAGGTCGGTCAATGCGGTGGTCACGGCGCGTACTCCTTCCAGATCCGGCGCTGTGTGCGGGCGAGGGGGTCGGGTGCCTTGGGCTCCCACAGCAACCGCATCCCCGCCTCTTCGGGGGTGCGGTCGGCCTTGGTCGTATTGCAGGGTGCGCAGCAGGCGACGAGGTTGCCCCAGGTGTTGGGGCCGCCCCGGCTGCGCGGGCGAATGTGGTCGACGGTGGCCGCCCAGTTCGCGCAGTAGCCGCAGCGGTGCTTGTCGCGACGCAGCACACCGGCCAGGGTGGCGCGGCTGTCCTCGCCGACCGGCCGCACATGCGCCAGGTACACGTAGCGCAGCAACCGGATCGTCTCGGGCAACGCCACCTCGAGCCGCTGGGAGCGGATCGGGAAGCGCGGCACCCGGTCGATGACCGATTCGGCGGCGCCGCTGAGCAGCAGTGTCACCGCCCGATCGGCGGTGATCTCGTCGAGCGCCTCGTAGCTGGCATTGAGCACCAGCACGCGGCTGTGTATCCAGTTGTCGGCGGCGGGAGCCGTCGGGACGACGGCATGACGAATCATCATCGGAATCACCATGTTTCGAAGAAGCGAGCGGAAGGGAGAGGTGGGGTGCGCTCAGTGCGCGATGGGGAGACGACCGGCTTCGCGCATCTCGGCGCCGCGGTGGCCGGTGCTCTGGTATCCGGGCTTCGAATCATGCTGTCGTACAGATGGTTTCACGGTCGTCTCCTCCTCTCTACGTGCTCTGCCGGTCTCGTCTGGCGCGATGTCGGCCTCGTGTGAATCATGGTGACACACCGTGTCCGGAATGTCGGGTGATTTATTTTCGGTCGGCGATAGCGCACCCCACCGGCGCCCTGGGTGATTCCGGCGTGGTGGCTGGGCCGCCGACGCGTGAGAGCTGGGCCGCCGCCCACACGGCGAACCCGGCCAGGGCGTAGAGCGCGCCGAACAGGCAGGACGCCCACCATCCCCACACGGTGTAAGCCCACGTCGTGGTGACCGCGCCGAGCGCGGAGCCCAGTGAGTAGAAGGCCATGTAGGCACCGATGACGCTGCCCGCGCGGTCGGGATGTGCGGTGGTCAGCACATGCTGACTGCTCACGTGCACAGCCTGGACGGCGAAATCGAGCAGCACGATGCCGACGACGAGCAGTACCGCTGTCCCGGTCCGCGCGATGAACAACCAGGACACGGCGAGCACCAGCAGGGCCGAGCCGGTGACCCGCTGCGCGTGACCGGAATCGGCCCACCGGCCGGCCCGGCCCGCGCCGAGGGCGCCCGCGAGACCGAACAACCCGAACAGCCCGATTTCGGTGGTGCCCAACGACCAAGGGTGCGCGGCGAGGGGGAGCGCGAGGCCGCTCCACAGCGATCCGAAGGACGCGAAGAGGAAGAAGGTGATCGAGCCCCGGCTCAGAAACAGCCGGTCCGTGGTCACCAGCCGTCCCGTGGACCGCAGCACCTGGGTGTACCGAGCATCGCGGGTTCTGATGTCCGGACTCAAAACCTTCCGGGTGAGGACGGCGAGCGTCGCGCAGAGCACCGCGAGCGCCGCATAGGCCGCCCGCCAGCCGAGCGTGTCACCCAGCAGACCCGCGACGACACGGACCCCGAGGATGCCGATCACCACACCGGAGGTGACGGCGCCGATATTGCGGCCCCGTTCACAGGGTGCGGAAACGGCGGCGACGTATGCCACGGTCACCTGGACGACGACCGCGAACACCCCGGCGACCGCGAGCCCGGCGACCGCGACGACACCGGTGGGCGCGACGGCGGTGATCGCGGCCCCGACCGAGGTGAGCGCGAGCATGCCGCCGATGAGCCGACGGCGGTTCACCAGGTCACCGAGTGGGACCAGCAGAATCAGTCCGGCGAAATACCCGATCTGCCCGGCGGCGATGAGGACGCCCGACGACTGCGGCGACAGCCCCAATTCCGCACCCGCCACGGCGAGAACCGGCTGGATCGCGTAGATCGTGGAGACCGCCGCGGCGCACACCACCGCCAGCATCACCCGTTGTGCTCGCGTCAGTCGTGTACCCACCGGACCTCCAAAGAGTAGCAAAACGAAACCAAATCAAAGGTAGGCAATAATGGTTTCGAATTGCAACCTATTAGGAGGTGGCCCATGGCTTCGACGGTGCGTGTCGACCGCGAATGGACCGATGCCACCTGCCCGGTGGCGCGGACTGTCGACCTGGTGGGTGATCGGTGGAGTCTGCTCATCGTGCGGGACGCCATGGACGGGCCGGCGTCGTTCACCGAGTTGCGGCAGCGGCTCGGGATCGCGCGCAATATCCTGGCCGACCGCCTCCGCCGACTCGTCGACGAGGGCATCCTCGGTACCAGCGCGACCGCGAGCGGCAAACGGTACGTCTACGAGTTGACGCCGGCGGGGCAGGACCTGTTCACCGTCGTCGTCGCGCTGCGGCAGTGGGGGGAGAGTCATGCCTTCGCCGAGGACGAGCCCCGCTCGACGCTCGTGGACCGTGACGGCCGGCCACTCGCCGAACTACGCCCGCGCAATCGGGCGGGCGCGGTCGTCACCGCCGCAACCACCGAAGTGCGGCGAGTGGACTGCGGGTGAACTACTTTCGGTCGGCGGCCACCAGCTCCGCGCAGCGTTCGCCGACCAGCATGACGGTGATGTTCGGATTCACCGTGGTGTGGGCCGGGAACACCGACGCGTCGGCCACACGCAGTCCCTCGATGCCCTTGACCCGCAGTTCCGGGTCGAGCGGGCTCAGCGGATCGTCCGGTGCGCCCATCCGCACGGTGCCGACGGGGTGGTACACGGTGTTGTGGGTGCGCCGGATGTAGTCGGCCAGTTCGGCATCGGTCTCGGCCTGTGGACCCGGATACAGTTCGCGTTCCACCCAGTCTGAAAGCGCTGCGGCGGAGGCGATCTCGCGGGCCTTGCGCAGGCCGGCGATCATCACCCGCATGTCGTGGCCCTCGGCGTCGGTGAAGTAGCGCGGGTCCACGCGCGGCTTGTCGCGGAAGTCGCGCGAGCGCAACCGCACGGTGCCGCGCGAGCGGGCGTGGGTGACATTGGGGGTGAGGCAGAAGGTGTTCTCGGCCGTCGGGTAACCCTGGCGCAGCGTATGCATGTCGAAGGGGACGCTGCCGTAGTGCATCATCAGGTCGGGCCGGTCGAGCCCGTCGACGGTGGTGGTGAAGATGCCCGCCTCCCACCATTGCGTCGAACTGCGCACCATCGGCTGTTTCGTCTCGAACCCGATCACCCCCTCGGGGTGGTCCTGCAGGTGCGCACCGACGCCGGGGGAGTCGACCACGACGTCGATTCCGTTCTCGCGCAGGTGATCCGCCGGACCGATACCCGAGAGCATCAGCAGCTTCGGCGAATCGATGGCCCCGGCCGAGACGATCACCTCCCGCTCGGCGGTGACCCGGGTGGCTCGCCCGAAGGCGTTGTCGGTGTACTCCACACCGACCGCACGCCCGTCCTCGATGAGGATCCGCTTGGCCCACGCACCCGTCCGGATGGTGAGATTCGGCCGGTCCAGGATCGGGTGCAGGTAGCTCACCGACGACGAGGAACGGGTGCCGTCGGTGCGGCTGTTGATCTGGAAGAAGTTGGCGCCGTTGACAACCGTGCGATCAGCATTGAACTCCGCACGCGGAATCCCGACCTCGGCGCAGGCGTCGAGCACCGCCACACCGCAGGGGTCATTCGGTGGCACCGTCATGATGTTCACCGGCCCGCTGCGCCCGTGGTGCTCGCCGGGGGCATCGTTGGTTTCGATCCGGCTGTAGAGCCGGTACACCGAGTCCGCGCCCCAACCGGTCGCGCCGTGCTCGCGCTCCCAGCTGTCCAGGTCCTCGCGCGGCGCCCAGAACGCGATGCAGCTGTTGTGCGACGAACAGCCACCGAGCACCTTGGCCCTGGCATGGCGCATGAACGAATTGCCGTTCTCCTGCGGCTCGATCGGATAGTCCCAGTCGTAACCCGATTCCAGCAGTTCCATCCAGCGATCCAGGCGAAGGATCGCCGGGTCGTCCACATCGGACGGACCTGCCTCGAGCAGGCACACCGTCACCGACGGATCCTCAGAGAGACGTGCGGCCACCGCCGCGCCCGCCGAACCGGCGCCGACGATCACATAGTCGTAGGAATTCACCGCTGGTCCTCCCGCAGCTCGAACCAGCCGGTGACCGCCGGCCGGAGGTTCTCGTACACGTGCTTGGCCTCGCGATACTCGTGCAACCCGGACGGACCGAGTTCACGGCCGACACCTGAGCGGCCGAACCCGCCCCACTCCGCCTGCGGCAGATACGGCCCGAAGTCGTTGACCCACACCGTCCCCGCGCGCACCCGGGCCGCCACTCGCCGCGCCCGCGCGGAATCGCTGGACCACACCGCGCCCGCCAGGCCGTACTCGGTGTCGTTGGCGATGGAGATCGCCTCTTCCTCGGTGGTGAACGTCTCGACCGTGACCGTCGGGCCGAATGCCTCGTCGTGCACGCACGCCATGGTGCGGTTCGCGCGATCGATGACGGTCGGCAGATAGAACCAGCCGTCGTCGAGATTGCCGGAGCCCTGGTCGCCGACGGCGAAGGTACCGCCGGTGCGGATATCGGCCCCATCCGCGCGGGCCTGTTCCACATAGGCGTGCACCTTGTCGCGGTGCGCCGACGAGATCAGCGGACCGGTCTCGGTGCCGTCGGCGAACGGCAGCCCGAGGCGGATCCGGCGGGCGCGGCGGACGAGTTCGTCGACGAACCGGTCGTGCGCAGACTCCTCGATCACCAGCCGCGCCCCGGCCGAGCACACCTGGCCGGAGTGCAGGAACGCGGCGTTGAGGGCGTTGTCGACGCTGGCACTGAGGCGTTCGTCGGTGTCGCAGGCGTCGTCGAAGATGATGTTGGGGTTCTTGCCGCCCAGCTCGAGGGCCACTTTCTTCACCGTCGCCGCGGCCTCGCGGGCAATGACCCGGCCCGTGGACAGCCCGCCGGTGAAGGAGACGAGGTCCACATCGGGATGGGCCGACAGGGGAGCGCCCGCGGTCGGACCGGCGCCGAGAACGAGATTGGCCACGCCAGGCGGCACCCCGAGGTCGTCGAGGACGGTCATCAGCAGGATCGCGGTGTGCGGGGTGAGTTCGGCGGGCTTGAGCACGAAGGTGTTGCCCGCGGCCAGCGCCGGTGCCACCTTCCACGCGGCCTGCAGCAGCGGATAGTTCCACGGCGTGATGAGCCCGCACACCCCGACCGGTTCGTAGACGATGCGCGAGTCGATATCGGCATTGCCCGCGTCGACCACCCGGCCCGCATCCTCGGCGGCGAGCTTGCCGAAGTACCGGAAGCAGTTCTCGATGTCGGTCATGTCGATCTCGGACTCGTAGGGCCGTTTGCCAGTGTCCAAGGTCTCGGCGCCCACGAACTGCTCGCGTCTGCCCTCGATCGCGTCGGCGATGTCGAGCAGCAGATCGCCGCGTTCACCGGCAGTGGTGCTGCGCCACGGTCCGTCGTCGAAGGCGCGCCGGGCGGCGGCGATGGCGGCCTCGGTGTCCTCCGCGCCCGCCTCGGCGACGGTGCCGACCACGGAATTGTCCGCCGGACAGCGGATCTCGCGGGTCAGCCCGGACGCGGCCGCGCGCCAGGTGCCATCGATGTAGAGGGTCTGGCTCATGGTTGTCCCTTCACGATTCGTCGGTGTCGACGGCTTCGGGTTCGTGGTGATCGGTGGCGGAGCGGCGCAGGTAGAGATAGCCGAGGTGACGTTCGTACTGGTCGAGGATGTCGCCGATCACCTGTTCACGGCTGTATCCGTTGAGGGCGTACCCCTGCGAGCCCTCGGCCAGATACACCTCGCAGCGGAAATAGCGGTCACCGGAGCGCTGGGCCAAGACCGCGTAGGAGGGCGCGGGCGCCGAGACCGGCCACACGCCGTATTCGAAGCCGGTCTCGGTGCCCTGATCGACGATCAGCCTCGGATACGGCAGCCCCTCGTGGGTGCCCGATTCGTCGACGTGCGCGGTGAGTCCCATCCTGGCCAGCTCCTCGGAAACCTCACGCATGGCCGGAATCACGGTGTTGTTCAAGAACTTCCGGGTCGAGGCCGGGCCGGGATAGTGGACGGTGGCCAGCAGCCTGCGCCGCCAGCTGCCGTGCTCGCTCGGTCCGCGCCCGGCGGCGATGGCATTGGGCAGCGCCGCCCGGTAGCTGTCGATCTTGAACGACTCGTTGCGCACCGCGCGCAGCATGGCGATCCCGATCAGCGCCAGCACGAACGAGAACGGCAGGCCCATGATGATCGTCGCGTTCTGCAGGGTGATGATCGATCCGCCCGCCCCCGCGAACAGCATCGACAGCGTGAGCAGGCCGATCGCCGCCGACCAGAAGATCCGGGTGCCGCGCGCGCAATCCGCCATCGGATCGGGCAGTTTCGAGGTGAAGTTGCCCATCACGAGCGAACCGGAATCGGCGCTGGTCACGTAGAACAGCAGCCCGGTGATGGTGGCGATGCCGAGCAGGAAAGTGGCCCCGGGGTACTGCTCGAGCAGGGAGTAGAAACCCAATTCGGCTCGGGCCGCGGTCTGTTCGGCGAACTGCTGGTCGTCGCGCGCCACCTGCAAGGCGCTGTTGCCGAACACCGAGATCCACAGCAGGGTGAAGCTGAACGGCACGACGAGCACACCGAAGATGAACTGGCGCAGGGTGCGTCCGCGCGAAATGCGCGCGAGGAACAGTCCGACGAACGGCGCCCATGCCACCCACCACGCCCAGAAGAACAGTGTCCAGCTGTCGAGCCACGTCGAGGGCTGATTCGCTGTCTCCGGATTGCGTTCCCAGGCAAAGGTGTTCAGCGTGCGGTCCAGAAACGTCGACAGGTAGTCGCCCGCGTTCTGGGTGAGCCCGTTGAGCAGGAACGACGTGCGACCGGCCACCAGGATGTAGATCAGCAGGGCGATGGCCATGATGACATTGAGTTCGGACAACCGCCGGATGCCCTTGTCGACCCCGGTGGTCGCGGAAATGGTGGTGATGGCCACCGACAACGCGATCAAACCGATCTGGGCCGCCTTGCCCTGCGGGACGCCGAACAGTTCGTGCAGACCGTAGTTGAGCTGGACGATGCCGATGCCGAGCGAGGTGGCGATACCGAAGATGGTGCCGAGCACCGCGGCCACATCGATGGCGTCACCCCAGCGCCCGTGCACCCGCTTGCCGAAGATCGGGTAGAGAGCGGCGCGGATCGTCAGCGGCAGGTTGTGCCGGAACGCGAAATACGCCAGCGCCCCGCCCATCAGCGCGTACATCGCCCACCCGGTGATGCCGTAGTGAAAGATCGTCCAGGTGACCGCTTCGCGGGCGGTGTGATCGGTCTGGGCGGGTCCCTCCGGCGGGTGCAGGTAGTTGTAGACCGGTTCGGCGACCGAGAAGAACATCAGGTCGATGCCGATACCCGCGGCGAACAACATCGACGTCCAGGAGAACAGGCTGTATTCCGGGCGCGACTCCTCCGGGCCGAGGCGATACCGGCCGTAGCGGCCCGCACCGAGGAACACGACGAGCCCGAGGATCACGGTGGCCAGCACGAAATACCACCAGCCGAACCAGGTGGAGATGAAGGTCTTCACCTCGCCGACGACGCTTTCGGCACTCGCCGGCGAGGCCAGCGCCCAGACCGCGAAGGCCAGCACGAGCCCGGCGGCGGTGAGGAACACCGGCTTGTTCACCGAACGCTTGTCGGCCACCGGGTGCAACGGCACCTGCGTCGCCCCGACAGGTGTGCTGTTGTCGTCGGGATTGCTGGGGGCACCCATGTGACGAAGGCTAGTTCCTCCACCTCGTCCTTTCGTGGACATCCGGTGGTTGCTGCGCCCGTGTTCGAGCCCGTACGACGGCCGTCGACGGGAACCTACAATCGAGAAGTGGTTCGCCACGCCCAGCCGTCGGCACCCGACGATTCGGCGTGGCGGAATGCGTGACGCCCGCCGGGCGTTCCACCCACACGCGATGTCGGCAATACCCACGGGTAACATGACATCGACTTTTTCCAGCCGGTTTTCAACCGAAGTGAGGCAGTAGATGACAGAGCGGATTCAGGTCGGCGGGCTCCAGGTGGCGAGCGTTCTCCACGATTTCATCGAGAACGAGGCGCTTCCCGGTACCGGCGTAGATTCCGCCGCGTTCTGGGCAGGCGCCGAACAGGTCATCAACGACCTCGCGCCGCGCAACCGTGCCCTGCTGGCCGAACGCGACGAGATCCAGGGCAAGCTCGACGCCTGGCACGGCGAGAACCCCGGCGCAGGCTACGACAAGGCCGCCTACAAGAAGTTCCTCGCCGAGATCGGGTACCTGCGCCCCGAGCCCGCGCCGTTCCAGATCGGCACCGGCAACGTCGACGCCGAGATCGCCACCACCGCAGGCCCGCAGCTGGTGGTTCCGGTGATGAACGCGCGTTTCGCGATCAACGCCGCCAACGCGCGCTGGGGTTCGCTCTACGACGCGCTCTACGGCACCGACGCCATCTCCGAGGCCAACGGCGCCGAGAAGGGCACCGGTTACAACCGCGTGCGCGGCGACAAGGTCATCGAGTGGGGCCGTAACTTCCTCGACGACGCCGTCACCCTCATCACCGGTTCGCACATCGGTTCGTCGTACTACAAGATCGTCGACGGTGAGCTCGAGGTCGGACTGGAAGACGGCACCGACATCGGCCTGGCCGACCCCTCGCAGCTGGTGGGCTACCTCGGTGACCCCGAGGCGCCGACCTCGGTGCTGCTCAAGCACAACGGCCTGCACATCGAGATTCAGATCGATCCGAACTCGCCCATCGGTTCCACCGACTCCGCGGGCGTCAAGGACATCGTGCTCGAGTCGGCGCTCACCACGATCATGGACTTCGAGGACTCGGTCGCCGCGGTCGACGCCGAGGACAAGGTCGTCTGTTACCGCAACTGGCTGGGCCTGATGAAGGGCACCCTCGCCGAAGAGGTCACCAAGAACGGCAAGACCTTCACCCGCACCATGAACCCCGACCGCGTGTTCACCGCGCTCGACGGTTCCGAGCTGGTGCTGCACGGTCGTTCGCTGCTGTTCGTGCGCAACGTCGGCCACCTGATGACCTCCGACGCCATCATCGACGCCGAGGGCAACGAAGTGCCCGAGGGCATCATGGACGGCCTGATCACCTCGCTGATCGCCGTGCACTCCCTCAACGGCACCGCCGAGCTGGCCAACACCCGCACCGGCTCGGTCTACATCGTGAAGCCGAAGATGCACGGCCCCGACGAGGCCGCGTTCACCAACGAGCTGTTCGGCCGCATCGAGGACGTCCTCGGTCTGACCCGCAACACCCTCAAGGTCGGCATCATGGACGAGGAGCGCCGCACCACGGTCAACCTCGCCGCGTCGATCGAGGCCGCCAAGGACCGCGTGGTGTTCATCAACACCGGCTTCCTGGACCGGACCGGCGACGAGATCCACACCTCCATGGAGGCCGGGCCGATGGTCCGCAAGGCCGAGATGAAGACCCAGACCTGGATCACCTCCTACGAGGACTGGAACGTCGACACCGGCCTGGCCAAGGGCCTGACCGGCAAGGCGCAGATCGGCAAGGGCATGTGGGCCATGCCCGACCTGATGGCAGGCATGCTCGAGCAGAAGATCGGCCACCCCAAGGCAGGCGCCAACACCGCATGGGTGCCCTCGCCGACCGCCGCCACCCTGCACGCCACCCACTACCACCAGGTGGACGTGTTCAAGCGCCAGTCCGAGATCGCCAAGGGCGGCCCCCGCGCCACCGTCGACCAGATCCTCGAGATCCCGCTGGCCCAGTCCACCGACTGGTCCGACGAGGAGAAGCGCCAGGAGCTCGACAACAACTCCCAGGGCATCCTGGGCTACGTCGTGCGCTGGATCGACCACGGCGTCGGCTGCTCCAAGGTGCCCGACATCAACGACATCGGCCTGATGGAAGACCGTGCCACCCTGCGCATCTCGAGCCAGCTGGTCGCCAACTGGCTGCGCCACGGCATCGTCTCCGAAGCCGACGTGATCGCCAGCCTCGAGCGGATGGCCCCCGTGGTCGACCGCCAGAACGCCGGCGACAAGAACTACCGCCCGATGGCGCCGAACTTCGACGCCTCGATCGCTTTCCAGGCCGCCAAGGAACTGGTCCTGGAAGGCACCAAGCAGCCCAACGGCTACACCGAGCCGATCCTGCACCGGCGCCGTCGTGAGTTCAAGGCTGCGCAGAAGTAGTGTGTGTCGAGTGGTCGGAAAGTAGCTTGTAGCAGTGCTTTTCGCTTGCGGCCCCGCATCGGAGACATCCGATGCGGGGCCGCTGTCGTCACTGGACTGGTAATCAGGAAGAGTGACGATGCGACTGGGCCGGGAGGTCAGGCCAGGTTCTGGGTGTAGAACGAGGCGAGCTTGTCGAAGGGGATGAGTTCGGTGCGGTCGTAGAGGTCGACGTGTCCGGCGTCGGGCACGATGAGCAGTTCCTTGCGGTCACCAGCGAGGTGGTATGCCTCTTCGCTGAATTCGCGGGAGTGGGCGTTCTCGCCGGTGATGAACAGCATCGGGCGTGGGGAGATGGTCTCGATGTCGTTGAACGGGTAGAAGTTCATGAATTTGGTGTTGCTCGACAGGGTCGGGTGGGTGGTGGTGTCGGCGGTGGCGCCCTCGGGGGTGACCGCGCCGCGCTGGGTGCGGTAGAAGTCGTAGAACTCGCGCTCGACCGGGGTGGAGTTCGAGGTCAGTTCGTGCACGGTACCGCCGGTGTATTCGACCGGCCCGCCCCGGAATTCGACGTCGCGCTGGGCGGCGGCCTGGGCGATGATCTGCTGACGCTGTTCGGGAGTGACGGAGCGGCCCAGCCCGTTTCGGTTGGCCGCGCCCATGTCGTACATGCTGACGGTGGCGACGGCTTTGATGCGAGGGTCGATCTTCGCGGCGGAGATGACGAAGCTGCCGCTGCCGCAAATGCCAAGGGCGCCGATGCGTTCGGGGTCGACGGTGGTTTGGGTTCGCAGGTAGTCGACTCCGGCGGAGAAGGTTTCGGTGTAGATGTCGGGGGCGACGGCGTTGCGCGGGTTGCCGTCGCTGCCGCCCCAGAACGCGGTGTCCAGGGCGAGGGTGACGAAGCCTTGTTCGGCCATCTTGGTGGCGTAGAGGTTGGCCGATTGTTCCTTGACCGCGCCCATGGGATGCCCGACGACCATGGCGGCGGCGCGGGTCTCGGGGGTGAGATTCTTCGGGACGAACAGGTTTCCGGAGACGTCCATCTGGTATTGGTTCTTGAACGTCACGGGGGTCATGGTGACCTGGTCGCTGGTGTAGAAGTTGTCCGCACCGTGAGACAGGTCCCCGGCGTCCAGGCCCGCGATGGGAGCGACCGGCGCGGCTGCGGTGGTGGTATCGGCGCCGGAGCAGGCCGAGGCTGCCAGCACAGCGAGAGTGGCGATACCGGCTCCGGTGATGCGGGCCAAGCGATGCGGATCGGTCGTCGTGTTCATGGTGGTGCTCCTGGTGTGGTGTTCGGAGAGGTCAGAGGGTGAGCAGAGTTTTGACGGCGCGGCGTTCGTCCATGGTTCGGTAGCCTTCGGCGGCCTGGTCGAGGGGCAGGATGAGGTCGAAGACCTTGCCGGGGTCGATGCTGCGGTTCCAGATGCGGTCGATGAGGTCGGGCAGGAACCGGCGAACCGGTGCGGGTCCACCGAGGAGGTGGACTTCGGCGAAGAACAGCTGATCGGCCGGCAGAGTGACACCGTCGTGGGCGACGCCGACGTACCCGACGTGCCCGCCGGGGCGGGTGGAGTTGATGGCCTGCATCATCGATTCTTGGGTGCCGACGGCTTCGATGACGCCATGGGCGCCGAGCCCGTTCGTGAGGTCCTTGATCGCGGCGACGCCTTCCTCGCCGCGGGTGTCGACGATGTCGGTGGCGCCGAATTCGCGGGCGAGGGCTTGACGGTCGGTGTGGCGGGACATGGCGATGATGCGTTCGGCGCCGAGTTCTCTCGCGGCGAGCACACCCATCAACCCGACGGCACCGTCACCGACGACGGCGATCGTCTTGCCGGGTCCGGCCGCTGCGGCGTCGGCGGCGAACCAGCCGGTGCCGAGCACGTCGGAGGCGGCCAGCAGCGACGGGACCAACGCGGGCTCGGGCATCCCCGGCGTCGCGACGAGAGTGCCGTCGGCATAGGGGATTCGCGCGAGTTCGGATTGGGTGCCGATCGCTCCGGCGACGAAAGAGCCATGCACGCAACGTGATTGGAAGCCGGAGCGGCAGATCTCGCAAGTGTTGTCGGAGATGCAGAACGAGCCGACGACGAAGTCCCCGACCTTCAGGGTGTGCACGTCGGCGCCGATTTCTTCGACAACGCCGACGTATTCGTGGCCCATGAGGGTGTGCTCGACTGGTTCGATGCCTCGGTAGGGCCACAGGTCCGAGCCGCAAATGCAGGTGGCGGTGAGTCGGATGATCGCGTCGGTTGGTTCGACGATCTTCGGGTCTTCACGCTCGACGACGCGCACATCGCCGGGGGCGAACATGACTACTCCACGCATGGGATGTCCTCTCGGTTTTTGGATCAGCGGGCGGTAGGGGTTTCGGTGGTGCCGGGGCAGATGGCGTTGATGCGGATACCGCGTGGGGCGTATTCCAGTGCGGCTGAACGAGTCAGGCCGATGACGCCGTGGTTGGCCGCGCGTCCAGGTAGTCCGACCAGCCCGCCGAGTGAGGAGCAGTGCACGATCACTCCGGAGGCCTGTTCACGCATCTGGGCGAGTTGGCGAGTCCTTTCGGGTCGGTGGTCAGGCGGCGGTGATGGTGAGGGTGGTCCCGGCGGATTCGGCGGTGATCGCTGCCAGGTCGGTCTCGATCTCGCCGATCATCACGATCCCGGGCGACGGGATGCGGAAGCCGTCTTCGAAGTAGTAGACGGCCAGGTCGTGGCTGGGTGCCCAGTAGCCGAGTTGTCCTGCGCGGTAATCGGATCGGCCTCGTCCGTCGGCGAGTTCGCGGGGCAGAGTGGCGGCCTTCTCCCGGCCGCCGAGGTCGTGGACGGTCAGGGTCAGCGGCAGCAGGGACGCGAAGTCGCGGGCGGTGGGATTGTCGTAGAGGCGGGCGGTGACCTCGCCGGCCGCGTTGCTGAGCCGGATCTGCATATAGGTGTCCTCCTGTGCCGGTGACGTCGTTGTCTGCTCGGTGGTCGAAGTGCTCGGTGCCGGTGCGGATGGGGCGGCGGTGCAGGCCGCGACCGTCACAGCCGCCGTGGTGGTGGTCAGCGCGATCAGGGTGGCGAGCGCTCGCACGCGGGTTCTCCGTTGGGTTCTGTTCGAGCTGGCCATGGCTCTCAGCTCACTCCGGTCAGGACGGGCTCGGGTTGATGGTCGGGTCGCGTCGGTGTGTTGTCGTCCTCCCTGCGGCGGCGGGTGCAGGCAAGGACCGCGATCGGAATCAGGGCGGTGGCGGTGAGGAAGGCGCCGAGCACGGCGGGTCCGGTGAGGCCGAGCGTGGTGGACAAGGTGGTCGCGGCCAGCGCGGACCCGGCGGCGGTGCCGAGGTTGAACGCCGCGGTGGCCAGCGATGACGCCAGCCGCGAACCCGCCCCGGCGAAACGCATGGTCTGGGCGATCAGGACCGGGTTCGCGCCCAGACCCGTGGCGCCGAGCACGACGACTACGGCGACGACGATCGTCGAATGGGCGGCGGTGGCGGCGAGGACGAGCAGCAGGATCGAGGTGGCCGTGATCGCGATGGCGATGGTGCCCAATGGCCACCGGTCACCGATCCGGCCACCCAGGGCGGTTCCGGCGAGAGCGCCGATGCCGAACCCGACCAGGACCAGAGGGACGAGCGCGCTCGGTATTGCGGCGCGGTCGGTCAGCAGCGGGCTGATGAAGCTGTAGGCGCCCAGGAACCCGGCTTGGGCCAGAGTGATCGCGGCCAGTACCGCCCACACGCGCCACGGCCGGACCGCGGCCATTTCGGCACGCGCCGACACCGGGTTCTCATCGCTACTGACCGAGGGCGGGGTGAAGCGCAGCACGGCGGCGATGGCGGGTACTGCCAGGGCGGCCAGTATCCAGAACGGGCCGCGCCAGCCGGTGAACTGTCCGGCGAAGGTACCCAGCGGCACGCCCGCGACAACAGCCAGGCTCAACCCGCCCGACATCACCGCCAGCGCCCGAGCGCTCGCACCCGGCCCGGCGATCGCCGCCGCGACCACAGCACCGGTCGCCCAGAACGTGCCGGTCGCCAGCGCCGTCACCACCCGCGAGACCGTGACGACGGTGAACGAGTCACTCAACGCGGCCACTACGTGCCCGGCGGCGAAGACCGCCAGCGCACCGATCAGAGTGGCCCGAGCGGGAAGCCGTAGCGTGGCCAGCGCCATCACCGGCGGCCCGAGGATCATGCCGACCGCGAATGCGGTCACCAACAGTCCTGCTCGGGCGATGTCGACACCGAGGTCGGCGGCCACATCCGGCAGGAGACCGGCGATCATGAACTCGGTCGTGCCCATCAGGAAGATCCCGGCGGCCAGCACATACACCAGTACCGGCAATCGAGGCCCGGGCCGGTCGATCCGCGACGTGCTCATCTCACCTCATCGATGTCGAAGGAATCGCTGGAGCTGGTGGCTCCGCAATCCATGCAACGCCCTGAACAGGGGTTGTGGGAGGTGAGGATCAGGGGGGTGCTGGCAGCACCCCTCTTGGCGGCACCTGGCAAACACGCAGGCAGGCGGCCTAGCCTCGAACCCATGGAGTCGAGCAACCGAGCCGCCGAGATCGGCCAGTTCCTGGCCTCACGCCGCGCCAAGATCACCCCCGACCAGGTCGGGCTGCCGGTCTACGACGCCGCCAAACGCCGCGTCCCGGGCCTTCGCCGCCAAGAGGTCGCCACCCTGGCCGGACTCTCGGTCGACTACTACACCCAGATCGAACGCGGCAAGGTCAACAGCGTCTCCGAATCGGTCATCGACGCCATCGCCCGCGCCCTCGAACTCGACGACGCCGAACGCTCACATCTGTTCGACCTGCACCGCAACGCCCTGATCAGCCCACAACGACGCCCCCGCCGCGCCGCCAAAGCGGTTCGACCCGGCGTGCAGGCCCTGCTCGACAGCTATCACGGGCCCGCGTTCGTCCGCAACGCCCGCCACGACCTCGTCGCAGCCAACCGGCTCGGCTACGCCTTCTACAGCCCGCTCTACCCCGACCCTCTCGCACCCGAGGTCGCCAAACCGGTGAACTTCGTCCGGTTCTGCTTCCTGGACCCCCGCGCCCACGACTTCTACCCCGACTGGGACCACATGGCCGACAACTCGGTCAACCTGCTGCGCACCGACGCCGGACGCGACCCCTACGACCGTGGCATCTCCGACCTGGTCGGCGAACTGTCCACCCGCAGCGAGGAATTCCGCACCCGCTGGGCCAAACACAATGTGCGCCTGCACTACACCGGAACCAAGAACTTCCACCACCCCGTCGTCGGCGACCTCGCCATCGACTACGAAACCATGCCCCTGCCCGCCGACCCCGGCCTGGTCCTCACCTTCTACACCGTGCAACCCGCCACCCCCTCAGCCGACGCGATGGCACTACTCGGCGCATGGGCCGCCACCAACATCCACCCACCAGCACACGCGGACCCAGCCCTCAACGTGGGTGACTAGAAATACCAGCGCTGCGCAGGTCGAGGCGGTGGCAGGGGCGTGGCGATACCGATCCGTGCTGGAATCCGGTGTCGCCCCGGTTTCCCTGCCATTTGTCTGCTGACGGTTCGTACCGGAAGCGGGTCCACCTGCACGTTCGCGGCGAAAATCAACCTGAACGACCTACGGTTCCCACACGGATCGAACCTGCGACGCTAAACCCCACGCTGATAGTTATGACCGACTGCTCGAGAAGCGTGAACCGCACAGCTGGGCAGTTGGTCGTTTCCACGCCTTGGCGGCGTGGGTGGCCAGATGAAACGGCCAGTCACTCCGGGCAGCCGGGGTATTCCGTGTCGCTATAACGCTTGGTTACGACAAAGGCTGTGTTGGCCAATTTCTCGCCGATCGGGGTTTGCGTCCAGGCAGCGAGCTGCGCCTGACTCGTGGCGAGCTCCAGGAGTGCGACTATATCGGTGATACTCGGCCGCTCGGCGATCGTGCAGTGGACTACCGGCTCACCGTGTGAACCTGTTGGGTAGCCCTCCTCATCCCTTACGTCTACCTCCCACCGGTAGACCGCCACAGTCCAATGCACACGGTTGTACTTGCCGCCAGGCAGGGGAGCCTCGACGTTGAGGAAATAGCCATCGGTATCGCCTGGTTCTGCGGTGATAGACAGGGGATCCAGCTGGAGTTGGGTGTCTCCGATATCGATCTGCGCTTCGACGTCGAGTAGGGTCCGCAGGTCGATGACGGCTTCCTGGAGTTCTTCACCAGTGGCGTCTGCTTCGAGGCGGTCCATCAGGTCGCGGTCTCGTTGGCCCAGGCCGACCAATCCGCCGTCGAAACCAACGAACGGGTCCCCGAAGTCCCAGATGCGTCGATTTTCGTTTTCAGGAACCTCGGATCCCTCCGCGTATTCGGCAAGCGCGGCGCGAAGCCAGCGAGCCTCGGTTTCCAGCTCCGAATCTACCGCCGTGCGAATCGGTGTCGGTACAGACGCTGTCGCGATATCAAGGTCCCTCAACGCCTCGTGAAGCAGCCACATCGCCTGCTCGTACCACAGGCTGTGCGTGCCTTCGAGCAGGTCAGCTCGCATATTGCGATCGGTGAGCGCAGCGAGGTGTTTCTGCGGGTAGTCGTTGAAGCCGCGACCACGCATGTCGTACACGCTCACCGGAACCGACGCGCTGGCCGAGATCCGGTTCAGGGCGTCAACGATCGGCGCCGCCGTCGCAGTGGACTCGACACTGGTCACGGTTGAAGACACCACGCCGCCTGGTGCGAGGTAGCTCGCCAAGATCTGAACCTTCCCACGTTGTGAATGCTGGGAGTAGATAGTCATCGCGAACTAGCCCTTCTCAGTCGGCGTGCCCGCTGGACTCGCCGGCCTGGGATAAGTAAATGGGAATACGGCGGTGGCGCAGGCGCGATCCGGCGCTCCATGCCGCAGAGAGTTGAAATCGGCGGTGGTTCAGGCGCAATCCCGAACTCCTTGCCTACGGGAGGACGTTACCCGAATATCCGCGTTCTTTCTGTGGGTTGGGCGGTTGTTCATCCAGGGCTTCCTTCGGTATCGAAGGTGATCGGCCGCGCGGACTTCTGCGGCGATCCGGTTGTGCCAGCTATCTTGTGGACTGGTGGAACAGCAGGGTTGGTTCAGCGAGAATGTCTCGACCGCTTTCTGATTGGTAGATGGTGTCGACGCTGCCGAACTTCGCTTGTGCGTAGTCGAGGCCGAGGTCTGCTGCGGCGCGGCGAACCGAGAGCTCGTCGGGTCCCTCGATTTCTAGGAAGGTGGGCAGGTCGGGCCAGGTATCCAGGTCGAAGACGATGTCGCCGAGGCGCCATTCTTCTCGGTAGTTCTCTTGGTATCGGGTCTGTGTGAGTCCGATCGTGGTGAGGATCTCGGCCATCGCGTCCAGGTCGTCGACTACGGTCTCGATCTCGGTTGTGCCGTCGATGGTGGTGGAGTCGGTGACGCGTTTGAGCGTCAACGTCGTTCGGGTGCCCTCGTGTCGCAGCCGCACCCAGGCTCCTTCTGGCAAGTCTTGTCCGTCGAAGATCTTGCGGGTCAGCAAGGTTCGGGGAAATGACATGGTGGCGCCGAGTGCTGTGAGTCTTGCCCTGATCGCTTCGACATCGACGGCCAAGAAGGTGGCTTCGTATTCGTGCTTCATCAGGCGCGGGTCCCTTGGTTGAGGTGTTCGGGCTTTGTGGCGAAAAGTACACCCATGCGGTGTGTGTGGTTGTGGGGTTGGCCTACGTGTGGTCGTTCGGTGAAGGGGTCTGTTCTCAGGGTGAGCAGCACTTCCCATGTGTCGGAGGGGAAGTGGCGGAACAGTTTGTCGGGGGTGGTGTAGTGCTCGATGAGGTGGTGGTGGTCCTCGACGGGCATCATGAATTCGGCGCCGAATAGGCCGCCTGATGCGAGTAGGTCTTTCATCCGTCCGATGAATTCGGCGAGTGGACGGCGGTGGTTGGCGCTGTAGTGCCAGGAGCAACTGGTCCATACGGCGTCGGCTTGTAGTTCTGACAGCTCGGCGTGGAAGAAGTCGTGTGGTTGGATCTGCACCCGACTGGTGAGACCGGCTGCGTGGATACGTTGGGCGAGGCTGGGGGCGTGGGCGAGGCCGGAGTCGGGTAGGAGAATCTCGCCGCCGTAGAGCGCTTGTGGGTCGTTCTCGACGGCGATGACTTCGTAGCCGGCCGCGGCGAGTGGCAGAACGAACTTGCCGTCGCTGGCGCCGACGACGGTCACGGTCGCGCCTGGTGAGTAGCGGTCGTTGAGTTCACGCAGGTACTGCGGGAAGAAGGTCAGGGTCTGTTCCCAGAGGCTAGTGGTTTGCATGGTCGGTCCTACTTGGGTTGAGGGACAGGATCGTTTCAACAACCTCGGCGGGGCTGCTGGTTGTGGTGTCGATGCTGTGGGTGGCCCAGTTGCCGATAGCGGCGGTGAGACTGTCGGTGTGTTGTTCGGCCAGGACGTCCCATCGGGTGACTGGCTTGTCGCGTTGTGCCATACGGCGCAGACGTTCGTGGTTCGAGCAGGTCAGTTGGTAGGTCACCGGCTGGGGCAGGTCCGCGGGCAGGGTGATGCCGAGTCGGGCGCCGAATTCGCGATGGGTGGTGAGGCAGCGGGCGAAATAGCTTTCGACAACGACGGGGGTTCCTGCTTCGAGGTGGTCGACGATCTGTTCTGTGGCGGTCAGGAGTGCGGACAGAAACAGGCACATGCGTGCGTCGGCGTTGGTCGAGTTGTCCAGCTCCCGCCGCAGCGGCTGGTAGTTCGCCGGGACTGTCGCGACCAACACCGCGTGACGGGCCTCGGCCAATAGCGGCGCCACCGTGGTTTTGCCGGTGCCCGCGAGTCCTTCGACGCTCTCGAACAGCGCGGGCTCAGACACGGCCGTACACCACGTCGGGGATGCCGAGTGCGATCTCGTCGTGCGCGGAGGGCCGGTACTCGATGCGGTCGCGGTCCTTGTCGTACCAGAAGGCGTGCGAGTCACGGCCAACGGCCTTGCAGGACATGGTGAGTGCTCCGCGGGGGTCTGCCTCGATCCGGTCGATCGTTTCGGTGCCAGTCGCGGGTGAGCATGCCGGTGCTTCGCTGAGGTCGTCGTCGAGGATCACCTCGATCTCCAGACGAGCCTGACTCAGCCGATACCGGAGGTCGGTGTAGGCGGTGTCATCGGTGATCAGCATGTCGGGATGCTGTGCGGCGTTGCCGACAGCTCGCAGTTGGTGCAGTTTGAGTTGCGATACTCCGAGCGTTTGGAGTCTTTGCGCCAGTTCCACGACTTCGTCGATGTTGTATCGGTTCACGGTGAGTGTAGCGCCGGTCGCTACGCCGAGATTGCGTGCGAGCTCGATGGATTCGATTGCGGCGCTGTAGCTTCCATCGCGCCGTATTCGATCGTTGGTGGCCCCGGCACCTTCGAGTGAGATCCGCAGCAGGTCGATGCACGGCGCGATCTCTCGCAGTCGGGGGCCGATGCGGTAGCCGTTGGTGCAGATCTCGACGCTCAATCCCAGAGTGTGTTTGGCATAGCGGACCACCCGCGGCAACTCCTTGTACACGAATGGCTCACCACCCAGGAGAACGACAGCCTCGGTGGCGTATTCACGGTGCATGCGGCCGAGGAGGTTGCAGGCCTGCGCGGCGGTGAAGGTGTCGGCGTGTTGGAGGCGTTCGCCGTGGAAGCAGTGTTTGCAGGTGAAGTTGCAGCGGTAGAGCAGCTGTAGGTAGAGCCTTCGGATGGTGTGGATGCTGGTGCGTTCGGTGATCATGTTGGCCGCCTTGGATTTTGGTGAGGTCAACATCGTGGCCGCCGGTGCTTGGACCGGGTAACCGCGTTTGGGACGTTGCCCAGGACGTCCCGGGACGTTTTCGCTACTGGGTTCGCGGGTGTGCTTGCTTGGACCGGTCGTGTCGGCTTCTATTGGTGGCGTGAATGTCCGGCTTCAGACTGTGCTTCATCAGCGGGGGATCGAGCCTGAGTCGTTGGCCGATGTCTGTGAGGTCGACCCGAAGACTGTCGGACGCTGGCTCGGCGGCAGGGTTCCGCACCCGCGCCACCGTCGACGGGTCGCGCATCACCTGCGGGTCGAGGAGGGATTCCTCTGGCCACCTGCGGTGGACGACACAGCGTCAACGAACGTCGAACTGGTCGCCACCTATCACAATCGCGCCGAAGTGCCTCGGGAAACGTGGCTGACCCTGTTGGGCAACGCAACCGAGCAGATCGACGTGCTCGTATTCTCCGGGACGTTCTTCGCTCAATCCAATCCCCGTGTCGCTCAGACCCTGATCGAACGAGCACGCCAGGGCGCCCGAGTTCGGTTGTGTTTCGGCGACCCCGGCTGCAGGGCGGTCCTCGAACGCGGGATCGAAGAGGGGCTCGGCCCCGACACGTTGGCCGCGAAGATCCGTGCCTCTCTCACCTACTACCGCTCGCTCGTTACCGCACAGCGGTGCGAGGTCCGGCTGCACGGCACGACCCTCTACAACTCGATGTTCCGCTACGACGACACGTTGCTGGTGAATCCGCACATCTGGGGACAGCCGGCGAGTGCAAACCCCGTTTTCCTGCTCAAGCGGGTCAACGAAGTCGGCTGGTTCGACAACTATGCCGAGAGTTTCGACGCGATCTGGGCTGACGCGCAGCCCTGGATTCCGGACTGAAAGGCCGACCATGGGCAGAATCGAGTACTACCACGATCCGAAGGCGCCTAAACCGAATTCGCTTGTGGTGGCCTGCAATCTCCTCGTCACCGACGAGTCCGGCGCAATTCTGCTCCAACGTCGTCGTGACACCGGCCAGTGGGCGTTGCCGGGTGGCGCAATGGACTTCGGCGAGACCGCGGCCGAATGCGCGATCCGGGAATGCCGCGAAGAAACAGGGATCACCGCCGAAATCACGGGTTTCCTAGGCGTCTACAGCAACCCTCACCACATCGTCGCTTACACCGATGGCGAAGTGCGCCAACAGTACGAGAACACCTACATCGGGCAACCGGTATCCGGGTCACCGACGATCAACGACGAAGCAGACGGTGTCCAGTTCGTTGCGCCCGACGACCTGGACAAATTCGACATCCACCCCAGCATGCGCCAGCAAATCGGAGACTACCTGTCCGGCAGCTACCCCTACCTCGGCTGATTCAGCAACGCCAGCTCGACCCTGGCTGATGCGGCCATGATCTCAGGCGTCGCCCGCTGAATGAACCTACCCACCAACGTCTCCGGGCCATAGCGGCCGACAATTTCTGAGATCCGCGCAGACGGAGTCGTCGGCTGCCCGTCCGGCGTTGTAGTCATGTCGGCGTAGATCAACGCATCGACGAGCAGTCGGTTGTCGGGCAATGGGAACTCGGTCTCCAACTCGCTGCGGAGTCCGCGCTCCTCTGCCTCCAGCAATGCGCAGCTATGGTTGGCCACCAAACGCGTCAACCGCTCATCAGCCTCGTGTTCGTCGCGCAGGAACCGGGCACCGTCCAGCGGATGAAACCCCGTTCGCGCCAGCTTGGGGGCGTAGCCGATGTCGTGTAGGACCGCCGCCGCCCGAAGCAGCACTGCAGCGTCCTCAGGCAATCCACCGCTGAGATTTACGGCGGCTTTCTCAACCCCTTGGGTGTGCGACCAACGACGTGGCAGAACGCGGCTCAACTCTGCCCGGGCGACGGACCTGGCCCACTCGATGTCAACAACACCACCCACACCCTGGAAGCTACCAAGACAACCGCCAGGACGAGAGCCCACGGGCTGCGCGGTAGCGGATTCAGACGGGCACATCGTGTTGCTACATCGGAAGGTTCAAGACCTCGACGAGCAGCGAGTCGACACAGCAGTCGCTCTCCTCGAGAATATTTGTCCCCGGATGGGTCCCGTAATCAGCGTGGCGTCGTCCTGCGCCTCGCTGCTGACGCTGACACGACGGCTTGCTGACCGCCGACGCTAGACCTAGACGTGGCGTTGTCGGGACACCGCCGTGCGACGGCGATCCAGCGCGTACTGACGCATCAACCGGACCGCCGGTTCGAGATCTGCAGTAGTGAAGTGCTTTCTCTGCACGTCGATCCAGACCTGCATCTCAGCGGGACATCTTCGCATCGCAGGCCAGTCATACCGTGATCCTCGTACGGAACGGGACCTCCTGCCGAACGCGCCGAATGGGCATCGCGACATGGAACTAAACGCCACCTGAGGTTGAAATAGGCTGTGCCAGCACCTGATTCACTCGGCGTGGAGGCGGCGGCGGGTCACGTGCAGGCGCCATCCGACATGTAGTCGCATTCGGCAGGCACGCTGCTGTTGTCGCGCCGGTGGCCGCGTTGGGCGTCGCGGTCGAAGATGCCCAAGATTTCGCACGGGCCGCCCTCGGCGCCGATGGCGTGCGGGAGCATGGTGGGGAACTCGGCGGCCTGGTTCGTCTCGACGCGGAAGCGTCGGTGGCCCAACATGAGGATTGCGGTACCGGACAGGACGACGAGCCACTCCCGGCCGGGGTGTGCGCGCATGCGCGCGGGGTTGTCCGGTGGCGGTTCGGTCATCCGCTGGCGCACGACGCTCATTCCGGGCTCGCCCTTCATCGGCCAGCGCATCAGCCCGTGCGCCGCGTCGATCATCGGGCTGATGACGACATCGTCGGCGGCGGTCTCCACCAGCTGGTCCAGGGATGTGTCCAGAGCGCGAGCGAGAGTGACCAGCTGATCGAGCGCGAGGCGGCGTTGACCGTTCTCGATACGCGAGAGGGTGGACTGAGAGACATGAGCACGGGTTGCCAGCTCCTCCAGGGACCAGCCTTGTGCCACGCGTAGGGCTCGGATGCGTTTGCGTACGAGGCTGTCCAACTCGCCATCTGTTTGCGTCATAGGCAAGATTATATGCCAGTGATGCAAGACGGGGTTATGGTCGCCGACAGGTGTCCAGAACGGCTGGGCTACTCACGAAGGGCTATGAGGATATGGCTGAGCCGATTCCCGTGTACGCGACCGACACACTGCCCGACGAGACCGTCGACGTCGTGGTGATCGGCGGGGGAGCTGCGGGTTTGAACGGTGCGCTGATGCTCGCCCGTTCCCGCCGCTCGGTTGTCGTGATCGACAGCGGCAGTCCCCGCAACGCGCTCGCCGAGGCCGTACGTGGCTTCATCGGGCTGGATGGCATGGCGCCCGCGGAACTTCTCGAGCGGGGCCGGGCACAGGTCCGCGACTACGGCGGACGGGTCGTCGTCGGTGCGGTGGCCTCCGCCGAGCCCGCGGGCTCGGTAGTCGAAGGAGACCTGCGTTTCACCGTCACCCTCGTCGACGGCCGCACCCTGACAGCACGCCGTGTGCTGGTGGCCACCGGCCTGCGCGATGTGTTGCCCGACGTGCCCGGCTTGGCGCGGCACTGGGGGCACGCTGTGGTGCACTGCCCGTATTGCCACGGTTGGGAGGTGCGCGATGAACCGATCGGTGTCCTCGCCAGCGGCCCCAACTCGATCCACCACGCGCTGCTGTTCCGTCAGTTGGCCGACGATTTGATCTATTTCACCCGCGACACCGAGCTGAATGAAGCCACCCGCGCGCGCTTCGCCGCCCGAGGAATCCGCGTCATCGACACCCCGGTAGACCAGATCGTCACTGCCGACGACGGCACCCTCGCAGGTGTGCGTTTGGCCGACGGGCGGCTCATCGCTCGCCGCGTTCTCGCGGTCTCCACGCACATGCAGGCCCGCACCGAGGGGCTGGATGGGCTGAAACTGCCGATGGAAGACCTGCCCGACAACATGGGTCGCCGCTTCGCCTCCGGCATGGCGGGCACCACCGAGGTGCCGGGCGTGTGGGTCGCAGGCAACGCTACCGACCTGAGCGCCCAGGTCGGTGCCTCGGCTGCGGCAGGCGCCCTTGCCGGTGCCCACATCAACGCCCTCCTGGCCACCGCGGACACCGACGCGGCCCTGGCCGCGGCACGGGGCGAAACCCCTACCGCCTGACGTCCAGACCACACCGGTCCACTGCCCGCCCGCTGGCGGAGTGTGTAGTCGCCGGGCCTCCGGCCCATCCGTTCACTCAGCGACCGGCGATGTTCCGGCGCTGATTCTCCATGCCCATTTTCGAGAGGAATCCATGACCAACCAGCTTTCACAGGTGGCGGCCGCCGACGGCGGCGGGGGTGTTCCGGATGCGCGTGAGCTGCGCACGATCCTGATCGCCGTCTCCATCGCGCTGATGGCCGTCATCGCTTCGGTTTCCGGTCTGAACGTCGCCCAGACTCATATGGCCGTCGAGTTCAGCGCCTCACAGAACGCAGTGCTGTGGATCATCAATATCTACACCCTCGCCCTGGCCGCGCTACTGCTGCCGCTCGGCGCTATCGGTGACCGCCTGGGCCGCAAGCCCATGCTGATTGCCGGGCTGGTCATCTTCGGCACCTCGAATGTCGCGGCGGCGCTGGCCCCGTCGGTTGCGGTAATGCTGTCGGCACGGGTGGCAAGCGGCATCGGCGCGGCGATGATCATGCCCATCACTCTTGCTGTCATCACCTCCACCTTCCCCGAAGAGCAGCGCGGAAAGGCGATCGGTGTGTGGACAGGTGTCGCCGGCGGCGGCGGGATCCTCGGCATGTTCCTCTCCGCCCTCCTCGTCGACGTCGCGGACTGGCGCTGGCTGTTCGCCCTGCCCGTGGTCCTGGTCGTCGTAGCCCTGGCCTTGACGCTGAAGTCGGTTCCCAACTCCCGCGAGCGGGCCGCTCACTCCTTCGACTCCGTCGGCGCGTTGGTATCGACCGTCGCGGTGGTCGGGCTCATCTTCGTCCTGCAGGAGGGACCGGAGCGCGGCTGGACCGCGCCCGCGATACTGATCAGCCTTATTGTCGGTTTCCTCGCCACCGTCGGTTTCGTGGGCTGGGAGCTGCACCGCCGAGACGCATCGCTGCTGGATGTGCGACTGTTCCGTGAGCCCGGCTTGGCCGGCGGCTCACTCACGCTGTTGGTGGTCTTCGGTGTGCAGGCGGGTATCGGGGTGGTCCTGTTCCCGTTCTTCCAGGCCGTGCTCGGCTGGTCGGGACTGTTGTCCACGGTGGCGATGATGCCGATGGCCGTGATGATGATGGCGACCTCCGGACTCGCTCCACTGCTGGCCGCACGTATCGGCGCCCGAGCGACTATGGCCACCGGCATTCTTCTGACCGGCGCCGGTCTTGCGCTGCTGGCCGCGATCGTCTCCGTCGACGGTGGCTACCTGTCCGTTCTGCCCGGCATGGTCGCCATGGGCATCGGTATGGGGCTGTCGATGACACCCTCCACCGAAGCGATCACCAGGTCCCTGCCACGCGAGAAGCAGGGCGTCGCTTCCGCACTCAACGATGTCACCCGAGAGTTCGGCACCGCACTCGGTGTCGCCCTGCTCGGCGCGCTCGTCGCGGCCGGCTACCGCAACACCATCGACAACAAGCTCGACGGCATCCCGCAAGACACCGCCGACACCGCGCGCGAAGGCATCGCCAACGCCATCGAGACAGCGGACAGCGCAGGCTCGCACGCACAAGACCTGGTCCACGCCGCCCAGCAGTCCTTCGTCGCAGGTTGGCAGCAGGCCATGTGGGCAAGCGTCGCCGTCATGGGCGTTCTGTTCATCTACGTCGCCCTCCGCGGCCCGAAGAGCCAGGACCCCGCGAGGGGAGACGACGCCGAGATGGTCGAGCCCGTCGCCTCCCGATAGCGGCGGTGGGTGCGCGAACGTCGCTGATCAGATCAGGAATCGCGCACCCACAGCGTGGTGCCGATCGAATAGCTGCCCCAGACGGCCTGAATATCGAATCCGGTGCCTCTTCGAGAATGGCCTTCGCGTCTGTGGGGGCACGCTGTTTGGTCACAGACGACAACAGGTAGATCACGATAAGTCGAGGTCATCGAACCCTGTGTTGGAATGGGTTCAGCCGACCGGTCATGTGAGTAGCTCGGATTCGGGGGAGGGACAACTGTTCTGCAGGTGCCGAGGAATGGAAGTACTCGATGAACACCACTAGCCGAACCCGGCACTGGACGAACACCGCCACACTCGAGCAGCCCGACCCGACTCGACTCCTTCTCGCCGAGTTCGAGCCCTACGGCCGGGCCTCGATCCTGCATGTGCGCGGCATCGTCGACGCTTACACACTCACCCGGTGGCAGTGGGTGCTGGAATCGGCGCTCGGCACGACCGCGATGGATGGCGGCCGGCACCTGATCATCGACCTCACCGAGGTCGATTTCCTGTCCCTTCGCACGATCTTCACGCTGGCAGAACTGGCCCGGCAAGGCTGTCGGCGCGGTGTAGCGATCAGCGTGGTCGAGGCGAGACCGTACGCGGTGACGGGTCGAGTCATGGGGGTCACCGGCTTGGCCGAATTGCTACCGGTGTACCCCGACCTGCTCGGTGCGTTGACTGCGGCTCATTCCGATCTTCTGTTGGCGGGAGCCGAAGCCGTCATCGGCGCCGTGGGCGAGTCCGGTGACGCCTAGGCCGAATATCTATGACGCCGCCTTCGTTCGGCGGAATCGGTTCGCCGCGACGGTGATCGGAAGGCTTCGCGCACAAGTGCCGACTCATCCCATGTGGTGCCGGTAGGTGGAGTAATCGATGTACCCCTTGTCGCCGCCGGTGTAATACGTGGCTTCGTCGGCCTCGTCGAGGGGCAGGTCGGCCCGCAGGCGCTCGACCAGGTCAGGGTTGGCCAGGAACGCCCGTCCGAAGCTGATCAAGTCTGCCCCGAGGTCTAGCCAGTGGTCGGCTGCCTTGCGGTCGGTAGGGGTGGCGCCCATGGGGTTCGAGGGGTTGACGATCATGGTGCCGGGCCATTCTCGGCGGAGCCCGACCAGGATCTCCTCGTCGGTAGTTGCCTCCAGGTGCACGTAAGCCAGGTCGTTTCGGGCGAGCTCGGCCAGGAGCGCGCTGTAAAGCTGGGGGACGTCTTCCTCGATCGCGTCCCAGATTCCCGCGCCGGGGCTGAGTCGAATGCCGACCCGGTTGCCGCCGATCGCGGCTACGGCGGCTTCGACCGCCTCGACGGCGAAGCGGATCCGGCCGGTGATCGAGCCGCCGTATCGGTCGGTTCGCTGGTTGGCGTTGCTGGAGAGGAATTGCCCGATCAGGTATCCGTTGGCGCCGTGCAACTCGACGCCGTCGAAACCTGCCTCGATCGCCCTGCTCGCCGCAGTCGCGTACGAGTGGGCCTCGGCAGCGACTTCGGCAGTCTCGAGTGCGCGGGGCACCGGGGCTGGTTGCGGGCCGGTCGGGGTGAAGACCATAGCGTCCCGCGCGGCGACAGCGGAGGGGCCGACCGGCTGGTGGCCGGTAGTGTCCGGGTGGCTGATGCGGCCACCGTGCATGATCTGCGCGTAGATTCGCCCGCCGTTGGCATGGATTGCCGAGGTGACGTGTCGCCAGGACTCGACCTGCTCATCGGTGTGGAGCCCGGGTGTCGACGGGTTGGACTGGCCGATGAGGCTGGGCTGGATGCCTTCGGAGATGATCAGCCCCGCGCTCGCACGCTGTGCGTAGTACGTGGCCATCGACGCTGTCGCCAAACCGGCGGCGTTGGATCGCACGCGGGACATGGGTGCCATCGCGATCCGGTTCGGAAGACGAAGTCCTGCAAGGTCATAGGGGTCGAACAGTGCTGTCTGGTTTGTCATGCCTCGACGGTAAGACCTACCATTGACGTCAGGGGCAAGGGTTTGCGATGGAGGTCACAGTGCGGATCGGTGAGCTGGCAGAACAAGCAGGTGTGAGTGTCCGCTCGCTGCGCTACTACGAGGAACAGGGACTGCTGGTCAGTTCGCGTAGTCCCAGTGGTCAACGGACCTATCGCGACGGTGCTGTGGAACGGGTCCGTTTGCTGCGGCGCCTGTATGCCGCGGGGCTGTCGAGCCGCACCATCGCCGAACTGCTCCCGTGCGTCGATTCTCCCAGTGCGGAGCAGTCCGACGAGACCTGGGCGCGCTTGCTGGAGGAACGTGCACGCCTCGACGCACAGATCACGGAATTGCTCCAAGCGCGTGACGCCCTGGACGCGGTCGTCATGACCAACCGCCGCCATCGCGAGACATTGGTCGACTCGGTCGACGTCGGCTGACACGACTCCGGTGTGCCGACCCTGAACCAGCAGTTCCCGTCGGATGGTTCGGATGCTTGGTGACGAGCAGGCGGTTACGCGGATCGGCTGGCGCTCCCGCTGGCTCGGTACTACCGGCTACTGATCGTGTCGTTCAGTTCCCGGAACCGACGATGGCGGTAACTCGGATCTCCACGCGCATGGCGGCCAGGCCGAGCACCGTCACTCCGGTTTCGGTCCAGATCGGCGCGCGACCGCCGAGGCGCTGACGGAACTGCTCGGCCATGACCCTGTTGTGATCGTCGCCGATGGCGTCGTTTCCGGGTTCGACCTTGTGGTAGGAGTTGACGTGGATGACGTCATTCCAGGTGGCGCCGACCGTGGCGAGCGTGCGTTCCACGTTGTCGAAGGCCTGGACGATCTCGTCTTCCAGTGCGTCGGGGATCACCAGGTCGTCATCCACTCCCGCCTGGCCGGAGGTCTCGACCCGGTCGCCGACGCGAACCGCACTGCTGTAGCCGAGTGCCTGGTGGAGCTTCTCGCCGGAGCCCGGAGTGATGCCGAAACTGACAGTGCTCATGATGCTCATTCCTGTGGAGGGAGTTCCCCGATGTATGACTTCACGCATAAACTAACTACAGAGCGTTAATATTTCAACCTTGAAGTCATTTGGAGATGCGTATGAGCGACGACGAGAACGACGGAGAAGGCCGCTGGCTCGACGAGCAGGAGAAGGCTGCGTGGACCGGATTGATCTCCCTGGTGCTGCTGCTGCCGGGCAAGCTGGAGTCACCGCTGCGGGCGGAGCACGACCTCACGCTGTTCGAATACCTCGTGCTCAGTCACCTCTCCGAGGCGCCGGAACGCAAGCTGCGCATGGGGGAACTGGCTGTCCTCGCCAGTGGATCGCTCTCGCGCCTATCCAACGTCACCAAACGCTGTGAGCAGCGCGGGTGGATCGTCCGAACACCCGACCCGACCGACGGCCGCTACACCCTCGCCGAACTCACTGACGCCGGTTTCGACGTCGTGCGTCTGGCAGCACCTACACACCTGCAGTCGGTACGCCGCATCGTCCTCGACTCGCTCAACACGACGGATCAGAAAGCCCTCGCCCGCATCGCGCACAAGCTGCGCATCGTTCCAGACGGCCTCGGCTGACGGTTGTTCCGGCTGTCGGGACCGTCGCGAGGTACGCGCGGCCTGACACCAGAGGGCGTCCCGACTACGGGGCGCCTTCCCTGTCCATCGCCCCGCGCAACCTCCCGAGCAACCGCTCGAACTCCGCGAGCTGGGCGGGCTCGTACTCGGCCAGGATCGCGTCCTGCTCGGTATTGACCGAGTGGAAGAACTCCTCGGCCAGCCGTCGCGCGTGCTCGCTGCACCGCAGTGTCACGACCCGCCGATCGGTGTGCTCGCGGCTGCGGGTGATGTATCCGGCCTGTTCCAGTCGGTTCAACAGAGTTGTCATCGCGCCCGATGTCAGCGTGACCCGCTTGCTCAACAGCGCGGGCGACAGCGGCTCGGCGGCCTGTTCGGCGGCCGCGATCTCCATCAGCGCGAAGGCGTCGGTGGAGTGCACGCCGAGGGTTTCGGCGAACCGGCGGCCCAGCTCGGTGAAGCTCGCGCCGTAGTCGAGGAGACCCGCGGCGAGCCGCTGCCGTCGCATCGCGACATCGGATGTCTGCTCCACCATCTCGTCCTCTCGTCGACCGCTCGATTGACAACTTACCGCCCAACATTTACCTTCATCGTAAAGTAACTTTATGGCGGAGGTATAGTGCGGACAGAAACCGAGACTCCATCACTGCGCTTGTGGTTGGGGTTGATCGCCGTCTCGCTCGGAGTCGCCCTGATCGTGGTCGACCTGACGATCGTGAACGTGATCCTGGCGCCGATCGTCGACGACTTGGGGATCACCTCGATCCAGGCCCAGTGGATCCAGGAGTCGTACGCGATCGTTTTCGCGGCACTGCTTTTGGTCGCCGGTCGACTGAGCGATCTCTACGGCGCGCGCAAGTTGTTCCTGATCGGGTTGGTCGTGTTCGGCGCCACCAGTCTGCTCGCCGCGCTCGCCCCGAACGGCGCCCTGCTGATCGCGGCCCGCTTCCTCCAGGGCGTCGGCGGGGCGATGATCCTGCCGACCTCCCTCGCCCTGGTGAACGCGGCGTTCACCGGCAAGGCCCGCGGGCAGGCCTTCGCGATCTGGGGATCCACGATCGGCGCGGCCGCGGCGGTAGGCCCGTTGCTCGGCGGGTGGCTCGCCGACTTCTCGTGGCGCTGGGCCTTCGGCATCAACATCCCCGCGGTCGCTCTGATCATGGTCGCCGTGCTGGTCTACCTGCCCGCCGCCGCGACCACCACCGGTCGTGTCGATTGGCTCGGGGCCGCCCAGTCCGCACTCGGCCTCGGCCTGCTCTCCTTCGCCACGATCGAGGGGCGACACTACGGCTGGCTGATGGTGACCGAACCGATGCAGGTCGGTGAATTCGTTTGGCGCAGTGGGCCTTCGCCGGTTCTCGTTGCGTTCGTCGCCGCCGCACTCGCGCTCGGGTTGTTCTGGCGCAGACAGGCGATGCTCGGCCGCGCCGGTGGCGATCCCCTGGTAGATGTGCGGTTGTTCTCCATCGATTCGTTCCGCAAGGGCAATGTGGTGACGCTCATCGTGGGGCTCGGCGAGTTCGGGATCATCGCGGTGCTGCCCCTGTGGATGCAGTTCGCCCTCGACTACACCGCGTTCCAGGCCGGACTCGCGTTGGTGCCGTTGGCGATCGGCAGTTTCGTCGCCAGTGGTGCGAGTTTCTCACTGACAGCGTCGGTTTCGGCCTTGGGGCAGGTGCGGATCGGCCTGCTCCTCGAAGCGCTCGGCTTGGCGATGCTCGGTGTGTTCGCCGCGGCGGACAGCGGTTGGTGGTCGATCGCGCTCGCCCTGTTCGTCTACGGCGTCGGCGTCGGCTTCGCGACCGCCCAGGTCACCAATGTGGTGCTCGCCGACGTGCCCGGCGAAAGCGTGGGACAGGGCTCGGGAATTCAGAGCGCCGCACGCGAACTCGGATCGGCACTCGGCATCGCCGTCCTCACCACACTGTATTTCAGCACCCTCGGCGCCGACCTGGGCGACCGCCTGACCGACGCGGGCCTGCCCGAACCCGAGGTCGACCAGCTGTCGTCCACCGTCACCGACAGCGCGGGCTCGGTGATTCCAGCCCTCGCCGAGAACCCCGAGACGCTCCCCGTCGCGGCAGCAGCTCGTGCGGCCATGGCGGCAGGGATCGAAGTGGCGAGCTACCTGTGCGCCGGGCTTCTCGTTCTCGCCCTGGCGACAACTGCCTTCGTCAAACCCGCGAAACTAGCAGCGACACAATAGTTCCCACACGGCATGGCGGCCACGGGGTCTCCCGTGGCCGCCATGCTGCATCCGTCACCTGCCGACGAGTAGATGCTCGAGCCGGAGGACTTCGTCAGCCCATCGAACGTGGTCATGACTCGAATCCTCATATCCGAGAAGGGGAGTCGACACACTTCAAGGGTGCAAGATCTGCACGGACGTTCGTCGGATGACCATCCCGGTGACTTTCGGGTCCTCGGAGGTGTTGACCGATCCGGCCATAGTGGATATTTTGTATCCACTATGAGAATGGGTAAAGGAGTCGAGGCGGCCCTTCACTGCTGCTTGGTGATGCACTGGCTCGACGGCGCGCCCGTGACGTCTTCTCGGCTCGCCGAATTCTTCGGTCTGCCACCGGCATACCTGCAGAAGACCCTGCGAAGCCTGGTGTCGGATGGGATCGTCGAGGCGGTTCGTGGTCAGGCCGGCGGATTCACGCTCGCACGGCCCGCCTCGTCGATCACTCTCATGGATGTCGTAGCGGCTGTCGAGGGGCGCGAGCCCGCGTTTCGCTGCGAGGAAATTCGTCTCGACGGCCGGTCCGGCGCAATCGGTTCCCGTTCAGGACAGTGTGCCATCGCGCGCGCCATGTCTCGCGCTGAGCTGTCGTACCGGTCCGCCCTGGCCGAGCAGACCATCGGCGACCTAGCCGAAGAAACTGGGCCGGACGTGCGAGACCGCACCATCGACGCGCTGACCTGAGTTAGTTCTGAAATCCCGAAACGGTTTGAAGCATACGATCATCGAAAGATTATGGACAATGGATATCGACAATTCGAGGCGATGGTGGCCCCGGCTGTTACCTTTGCTGGCCGCGACGATCGCGGTGGGCACCGACACCTGGGTCGTCGCCGGATTCCTGCCCGCACTGGCCGCCGACATGGGCGTGTCCACCGCTACGGCCGGCCTGTCCGTGACAGTTTTCGCAGCCTCATACGCACTCGGCGCGCCGGTCCTGGCGGCGGTGACGAGTTCGGCCCGGCCGCGTGTGGTGATCGCGGTCGCCTTGCTGATCCTCGCCCTGGCCAATGTCGTCTGTGCCGTGAGTACGGGGTTCGCGCTGTTTCTGGCGGGGCGGATCCTCGCCGCTCTTGCGGCCTCGGTCGTCACCCCCGCCGCAGGTGTGCTCGCCGCGCGTGTCGCCGATGAACGATACCGCGGACGCGCGCTTGCTCTGGTGATCGCGGGGCTGACCATCGCGACCGCTCTCGGTGTGCCGGTCGGTCATGTGCTGGCGGCCACCACGAGCTGGCGGGGGGCGCTGTTCGCGATCGCGGGACTGGCCCTCGTCGCAGCGATCTTGATTCACACCACGGCGCCGAACCCACCCGCGGGGTCACCTCACCGCATCGCGGACCGACTGGTCCCGCTGACGGAACCGCGCGCCTTGTCCATTCTCGCCTTGACCGTGCTGGGTATGGCCGCTGCGTATGTTCCGTACGCCTACATTGCGAAGCTGTCCCCGGACGGGCACAGCGGATGGTTCGTCGCGATCCTCACCGCTTACGGCATCGGGGCCGTCGTCGGATCGCTGACCAGCGGGAGCCTGACAGACATACTCGGCCCGACCCGCACCCTCACCATCGCCTACGCACTCATGGCCGCAGCCTTCCTCGCAATGGCTGTCGGTCCACCGGCGATAGTGCTGGTCCTCGCTGCCGCGATCTGGGGTGCCGCCAGTTGGGCGCAGACGCCACCGCAGCAGCACCGCCTGCTCGATGCGATGCCGACGATCGGTTCTGTCGCCATCGGAACGAACGCCTCAGCGCTGTACGTGGGAATCGCCCTGGGCAACAGCCTCGGCGCGCTCGTCTTCGATGCAGGCACCGCAGTCATGTGCCTGGTTGCCGCGGCAGGGGCTCTGGCGGCCCTGTTGTGGAACAGGACGATGTCGCCAACGGCCCGCCACTCGGAGGTTGCCCGATGACAGCTCGAAGGGCATCGGCGCCTCGCGAGCTACCCGCCCCCGCTGCAACGGATTTCGCGGCACTCGACATTCGAGTCGCTCGGATTCTCGAGGTCCAGTCTTTCCCCAAGCACGCCGGGTGGCATGGAAGCCTCCCGCTTGATTTCGCGGCTGCGCTACCGCAACTTTGGTGTGCTCGTCACCCGCTCGCACGATTCACGCATACGCCTGGCTAGGCAGGACCCAGTAGATCCCACCGGTTGCCGGCAATGTCCAAAAAGACCGCGACGCAGCCATACGGCTCGGACCGCGGTTGCGTCACGAATTCGACGCCCGCTGCGACCAACCGGGCATATTCTGACTGAAAGTCATCGACTCGCAGGAAGAATCCCACGCGACCGGCAACCTGGCTACCGATTACAGCTGCCTGCCGTTCACCATCCGCCCGCGCCAGCAGAATCCCGGTTTGCGCGCCCGGCGGGCGAACCACCACCCACCGCTTGGGTCTGCCGTCGTCGGTCAGCGCCGGCACGTCCTCGGTCAGTTCGAACCCCAACACCGAGACGAAGAACTCGATCGCCGGGTCATACTCTTCGACCACGATCGCTACCAGCTCCAGATGCATCATCTGAGCATAGGAAGCCCGACCCATCAGCATGCTGATCCAGTGGTGGCGTGGCAATAGCCCACCATTACGTCAGGCGCCAGGGTCCTTGCTCTGTGGAACTCTGGTGGCGTGGGCGAGCGTGGCCAGGTCGGGCATGGTGCGGGAACCGATGCGATCCTCGAGAGGATTGCGGGCAGCACGGTGGATGCCGTGGGAACAGAGGTTCCCCCCCGGCCAAGGGAATGGGGTTCGACCAGAAGCGCATCGCAAGTCTCGGCTTGTCCGGGTGCTCGTCTGCTCCTCGGTGTTCATCGCTGCCTTGTTGCTGGTCCTCCTGTGTGTAGGAGTGGCCTGGTTCGGGTTCCTGATTTTTCTCTTCTAGCGGTCTGCGACGCCGTCGAACGTAGTGGTCTGCGACGCCGTCCAACGTTGGCCCGCCGGAACCGAGGCACCGTCATCGGCCCATCGGAACGATGCCGATCGCAGGTCGCGGAGGCAGAGCGTGTGCGAGCAGCCGGCCAGGATTGGCGTGTCGAGAGAGGGAGCCTCGAAACCTCCTGACCAGGCGATGTCACACTTCGGTTTGCTGCTCCGTCGACTCCGTGAACGCCAAAATCGCGATGAAGGAGCGGATCATGGTGGAGCAGAAGAAGATTGCGGTGGCTGGGGCGACCGGTCGGCTGGGGCGGCACGTGGTGGATGTGCTGGTCGAGCGTGGGCATGAGGTTGTCGCGTTCTCCCGGGCCAACGGTGTCGACATCGAGAGCGGAGCCGGCCTCGATGAGGCTTTGTCCGGGGTCGACATCGTTATCGACGCGTCGAGCACCCCTTCGGCCGATAAGCAGGTGGCCACGGAGTTCTTCACCGCTTCGGCGCGGAACCTGCACGCGGCGGGAGAGCGTGCCGGGGTCGAGCGGCTGGTCGTGGTGTCCATCATCGGGATCGACGGTTCGCTCGCCGGGTACAACGCCGCCAAGCTCGCGCACGAGCAGGAATTGCTCAAAGGCGCGCTGCCGGTGCAGATTCTGCGTGCGGCGCAGTTCCATGAACTCGTCGAGGTGATGGTCGGGTGGGGCACCCAGGGCGATGTTGCTTACGTCCAGGGCATGCGCACCCAGTTGGTCGCCGCGCGGACCGTTGCCGAAGCGTTGGTCGATCTGGCGATGAATCCGATTGCCGCCGAGGATATCCCGTTCCCCGAGATCGCGGGTCCGCAGCCGGAAACGATGGCTTCTGCCGCTGCGGCACTGGTAGCTGCTCGCGGCGACGCCCTGCAGATCATCGAGACCTCCGATGATGCCAACCCCGACCGCGAGCAATTCGAAAACGGCACCCTGTTGCCGTCCCCGCACGCCACACTGGCCGGCCCGTCCTTCGCGGAGTGGGTAGCCGCGACGATAGCCGCCGCCCGCTGACGTTGCCGCGTCATGGCGGCCTTCCCCGTGGACGACCTGCCGTTGATTGATTACCGAATTCATATTGTATGACTTCCAAAACAGATGATATTGTTCTCGTAACATACGGCACCCGGAAGGGTTGGTGCCGGAACGACACCTCGAGGAAGTCATGCGCATCATCGTTTTCGGGGCCAACGGTCCCACGGGCCGCCTGCTCACGGAGCAAGCTCTCGGCCACGGGCACGACGTCGTCGCCGTCACCCGCAAGCCCTTTGAATTCCCGCTCGCACATGACCGCCTGACGGTCTTCGAAGGCGATGTGTTGCGACCGGGCTCGGTCGACTCCGCGGTCGCGGGCGCGGATGCTGTGCTGTCCACACTCGGAGTACCTTTCGGCAAGCGCGAGATCACCACCTACTCGGCGGGATCGGCCAACATCCTGGCCGCCATGCACCGGCACGGCGTGCGCCGCCTCGTGGTGGTCTCCTCGAGCGCGGTCGACCCGAAGCCCTACTCCGACGGCGGAATCCTGTTCAACCGGATCCTTCAGCCCTACGTGGCGCGGGTGCTCGGCCGAACCCTGTATGACGACATGCGGCGGATGGAAACCCTGGTCGAGGGCAGCGATCTGGACTGGACCATCGTGCGACCGAGTGGGCTGTACGACTTGCCGACCGTCACCGACTACACGATGGCGGCGGGGCATATAGACCGACGGTTCACAGCTCGTGTCGATCTTGCGGCAAGCCTGTTGCGCTTGGCCGAGGAGGAGCAATTCGTGCGTGAAGTCGTATCGGTTGTCACCGTCACCGACAATCCGAGTATGGCGCAACTGCTGCGACGGGAAGCATTCAACAAATGAGACCATCACCTCCGAGACCGGCGTGTCCGGCCAACGCCAGGTCGTGGATCGCCCGGGCGTCTTCGCCGTAGACGTGGGGCCGGGTCCGGGCCTCGTGCCAAGGCCATTCCGGTGGTCGAAGGGGTGCGTTCAGGCGGTCGGGCCTGGCGAAGACCGTGATGATGCCGAGGTCGGCTACATCTTGGTGTATCGCGCCATGGCGAAACTGTAGAGACCGTAAGCGATGATGCCCGCGCCCGCCGCGATCAACAAGGCGGCTCCGAAGGGCTGTTCCCCAAGGGTTTTGAACGCACCGTCGAGTCCGGTGGCTTCGCCGGGATCGGATCGGCCGACCGCGAGTATGACCAGCAATCCGATTGCCGCGACGGCCAACCCCTTCGCGACGTAACCCACGGTGCCCAACCTGCGGACCAGGGTGCTCGTGTCGCCATGCAGGTCGGCGAGGAAGCGCTGGGTCGCCCCCTTGTAGATGTGATAGCCGCCGATCGCGATGATGATCAGCCCGGCGATGACGAGAGCAACCGTGCCCACGGTGGATTGCATCATCTCAGCTGTGATCCCGGTGCTCTGTGCGCTACTGGATGTGCCTGCGCCCCGCGCGAATCCGAAGGCGGAGATGGCGAAAGCGAGATAGACCACCGCCAACGAGAACGCCTTCACTCTGTTGACGGCCTCCGACTTCTTGCTCTCGGAGTCAGGTTGGGACGAGCTGCCGAGCGCCGCTTCGGCCAGCCGCCACAACGCCATCAGCGTGAACGCGACGACGCCGGCCCAGAGCGCGAAAACACCGCCCGGCTTGGCAGCCAGTTCGGTCATAGCACCCGATTGATCGGCCGTACCCGCCCCGCCACCGAGGGCGAGCCGGATGGCGATGTAGCCGATGATCAGGTGCACGATGCCGCTCATCACCAACCCCGCGCGGGCGAATCGTTCGAAGATACTGTTCTGGGCCACCCGGGCCACGGCAGTGGACGAATTCTCGTACGACGATGAGTCGGTGTGGTTCGGCATGCTGATCACCCTGCGTGTCGTTGATCCGTCGAGGTCGTTCCGCGACGGTCGGCGCAGGATCTACTGCGAGGTCTCGTTCGGCGCAACTAGTTCTTGAAGGCGTCCCTGATCTTGGCACCGGACTGCTTCAGGTTCCCCTTGACCTGCTCGGCCCGCCCTTGCGCCTCGAGCCGCCGGTTACCCGTAGCCCGCCCGATCACCTTCTTCATCCGCCCCTTGGTGGCCTCGACGGAATTCGCGATCTTCTTACTCGTACTCATGGCAGTTTCCTCGCTGTATGAACCAAGTCAACGCCGTAGTCCCGCAGGTGTCAACGATGTTGATCTTCGATATGGAGATCTAGGCGGCCGAGGCGAGACCATGGCAACCACGTAAGTTTCGTGTGTGGGGCGAGTATGGGAGGCCTGGGGGCCGGTGCTGGTGGCATGGGGGATCGGTGTCACAGCGATTCCCCTCATCGTGGCGCTGCTGCTGCGGTGGCGGGCCCGTGCGGGAATCGAACGGCCGATCGCGTTGCTGCGCAGCCTGGCCGAAGTGGGGATTGTCGCCGGGACGCTGCCCTGGGTGTGGATGATCCTGACACCGACCGGCGGCACCAGGACGGTCAGCGTGGTTCCGCTGCGCGATCTCGCCGCGACGCTGAGCGAGCTCTCCTTCGACACCATCGTGCAGATCGGCGCGAACACCGCGATATTCATCCCACTGGGTTTCCTGCTGCCCTTGCGATTTCCCCGCTTCACCGGCATAGGGCGGATGCTCGTACTCGGTGCCGCGCTGTCGGCGACACTCGAACTCGCCCAATATGTCCTGAATATCGGACGGGTGTCATCAGTCGACGATGTGCTGATGAACGCGGTCGGCGCCGGCATCGGTGCGCATCTGCTGACGCTGGGCAGAAAATCGTGGAGCGTTCGGTCCCTCGTGCTGCCGCCGCACCGACCCGATCCGGCGGACAACCCGCTGACAGAGGCAGGGGTTGTCGCAACGGATGATGACGTCGCTTCGAGATCCTGGCGAAGGACCCCGTAGCCACCTATCGCGTGTCGAGTGGCTGGATCTCTGCCAGGACCAGTGTCACGACGCGGTAGGCGAGAACCGCTGGGACGACGATGATCAGCACGAAGCGCAGCGCTACCACGACGACGGCGAGGGCTACGAAGTCTGCGCCGAGGCCATCGGGTGACCCATACCCGTGCCGAGCCGACGACGCCGCCAGAGCCGCATGCAGAGGGGGGTAGACCACCGCCAGGACCAGCGGAATGCGGAACAGGCGCCACACGGTCGACACTGCGTGCGGGACCTTCATCGGGCCAGCTCCGGTCCCGAAGACAGGAACGCGAGCATGAGCGCGTTGCCGATCACGCCGCCGGTCGCGAATCGCGTGCGGGTTCCGCTCTGTAGCGATAGTCCGAAGAGGTCGGCTGTGCGGAACAGGCGGGTGAAGGTCTCGCGGTGGCCGAAGGCGCGGGCGGGAGCGAGGGCGAAACCGGTGGCCGACACCGATATTCCGAGTATCAAGGGGCCACTGTCCATGTCGCCGGGGCCGCTGTAGCCATCGCCGTACTCATCGATCGCGCTGAATCCGAGGACAGTTCTTTCCTGCCCGAACAGCCCTGCTGCCAATTCTTGGGCGAGCGACCGGTCCGCGAAGCCGGCGAAATAGGCCGCCAAACCGGTTCCCGAAGCGCGTGGTGCGTCCTGGGCCCGGCCGTCGGTGCCCATACGCTGGATCACCAGTCCGGTGTCCCGATCGATCTGAACCGTGCGCACCTGGCGCGCCCAATGCGCGATGACCGCCGTGTGATCGACGCCCGTCACCCTGCCGTGCACCGCGATCGCCGCCGCGACCGCCGCGACATCGGTGGGATACGCCCTGCCGGGAAAGGTGTCGAGCAGCCCGGTCGGCGAAGCGAGCAGCCGCCGCTCGAGGGCGGTGATCAGTGCATCGTGCTGAACGGCAAGGTCGGCAGGAAAGGCTGGATCGATCCACCGGGCCATCCCGAGCGCGAGGGCCGGATAGGAGAGATAGGCGTGACCGTCGGCGCTGTCGAGATCGGCGAGTCCGTCGCGGCCGTGCCATGCCGACGTGAACTCCGAACGCATCTGGGGCAAAAGGCTTTTGACCGCAGCGCGAGTGATGACCGGGGCATACCGCTCCCGCCATTCGGGATGTTCCAGACACGCTTGTGCCAAACCCTGTGCCGTCATCTGATGGGCGAGCAACCCCCACATGCCGGCGATCCCGTCCCCTCCGCCGGAGGCTCGCCGATGATCGTCGGCGGCTTCGAACGCCACCATCTCCTCGGCGAGTCCGCGCAGCAACGCGGTGTCACCTCGATACCACCCGTCCGCGTCCCTGCCGCACCACCATCCCGGCAGCACACACACCACCGAAATCGCGACCACCGTCGCGATCACCACCGTGAGCGGACCGCGTAACCGGCGCACCGCTCCGGCTTTACTCCCCATGCCCCGAAGGTACATGCGCGGCAAGAACATTCACTTGGAACCGGGTTTCCCTGACTTCCCGGGTCAGCTTGCACGCCATCGGTCGACGGCTCGCCTGACAGCGATAGCGCACCCGCACTCCGGTCCGACGCGAGACCGCCGCGGAATGGTCCGGCTCGAACAGATCATCTACTCGGTCAGCACGGTCGAAAGGCTGCGCGACATCGACACGACGCTGGGCGGCGCAGCCACCACGCCCACTTCCACTATGGTTTGCCGAATGCGAGCGCGACGTTGTGGCCGCCGAAGCCGAATGAGTTGTTGAGTGCGTAGTCGATTCGCTGCGGTCGTGGCGCGCCCGCGACGATGTCGAGATCGATCGCCGGGTCGGAATTTTCGAAGTTCAGGGTGGCCGGGACGATCTGTTCACGCAAGGTCAGGATCGTGAGGACCGATTCGAGCGCGCCGACCGCGCCGATCGAATGCCCTAGCGCTGATTTCGGTGCATACACCGACGCATCAGGAGTGACGGCGGTGATAGCGGCTGCTTCGGAGGCGTCACCGATCGGTGTCGACGTCGCGTGCGCGTTCACGTGGTCGATATCGGAAACACGCAGTCCGGCAGAGTGAATCGCTTTGCGCATCGCCCGTGCGGCTCCGGTGCCTGCCGGGTCGGAGGCGACGATGTGGAAGGCGTCGGAGGTGATGCCGGCACCGAGCACCTTGGCATGGATCTGCGCGCCTCGTGCTTTCGCGTGCCGCTCGGATTCGAGCACGAGCAGCGCGCCCGCTTCGCCGAAGACGAAGCCGTCACGGTCGCGGTCGAAGGGCCGGGAGGCGCACTCGGGCTCGTTGTTGCGGGTACTCATCGCCCGCATCATCGCGAAGCCCGCGATGGGGACAGGGTCGATGTGTCCTTCGACGCCACCGGTGACCACCACGTCGGCCTCACCGGTGCGGATCAGCCGCCATGCGTGCGCGATCGCTTCCGATCCCGACGAGCAGGCTGAGACCGGTGCGAAAACACCACCCTGCGCGCCTATTTCGAGCCCGACGGTGGCGGCAGGACCGTTGGGCATCACCATCGGTACGGCCAGCGGAGAGACCTTGCGGTAGCCGCCAGCCCGCATCGCGTCGACGGCATCGATCAGCGCGTCACCGCCGCCGAGGCCGGTGCCGATGGCGACAGCGAGGCGCTCGCGGTCGACTTCCGGGGCGCCCGCTGCCTGCCAGACCTGCCTTCCTAGGACGAGAGCCATGCGTTCGACGTAGGAATTCCTACGCTGTTCGATTCGCGTCAGCTCGGTATCGGGTGAGGTGACCAGTGGTCCGCCGATCCGCACCGGCAGATCGTGCTCGGTGAGGAACTCCGCAGGCAGTGCACGGATTCCGCTCTCGCCGCGCAGCAGACGTGACCAGGTCTCGTCCATGGTGTCGGCGAGTGCGGTGGTTGCCGCATACGCGGTCACCACCACGCCTTCCGCGGTTTCTGAAGCGATCGGTACATTCATGCTGTCATGAATACCTGTAGCAGTCGGTACAGTCAACCTATGGCCCGCCCCCTCGACCACCGCAAACGCGCTGAGCTGTTGGCCGGTGTCGTCGCGTATATCGCTTCGCACGGTTTGACCGAACTGTCCCTGCGCCCGCTGGCCGCCGCGCTCGGGACCAGTTCGCGGATGCTGATCTACTACTTCGACACCAAGGAAGAATTACTGGTCCAGGCTCTGGCCACACAGCGACCAGACCTGGCCGCGGTATTCGCCGATGTGGTCGAACCCGCGCAGCTACGCGATCGGCTCGTCGGCTTCTTCGACCTGAATTCCGACGGCGCGGAGGCAGACAGCGTGCGGGTGCTGTTGCAGGTGCTCGGTGCCGCGTGTGCGCCGGAATCGCCGTACCAGGACTATGCGAATTCCGCGATCGCGACCTTTGTCGGCGAACTCGCAGCGGCGCTGCGCAGGACCGGATTGGCTCGAGAGCCTGAAGTGGTGGCGACGCTTCTGGTCTCGGGACTGCGGGGCATCATTCAAGACCGTGTGATCACGGGCGACCGGGAACGCACTGGCCACGCAGCCCGCGCCCTGATCAACGCGGTCTTGCCGTCCGACCGATAGGTCGTGGGTTGCGGTGACCACCACATCTGCCACCACGAGCGCCGCCAGAACCGGGTGGTCGGTAATCTGCGACGTCACTGATCGATGAAATGCTGACGTCGGAATCTCTGTTGCGGTGAACTGATTCGTGTGCGTGAACCCGGTTCGTGCAGAACGAAGTTCAGGTGAACTCTGGATCGGCCAGCAGTACTACGCGATCGGCGGCCGGGTCGAAACCGGGCACCGGAGGTGGGGAGCCGCCCTCTGCGCTCATCAACACCGGTTTGCCCAGTCGCCGGCCGACCGCGCACAGGAAGCCACACAGGGTGTCCACTCCCGTCTGGCCCTGCAGCTGGCGGAGGTCGACGTCGAAGTCGATCTCCGTCGCAGACCACGGACGAAAGATCACCAGCACATCTGGGGTGGGCCAGACACGCAGTTGGGCTATCTCCGCATCAGCAGGGCGCGATAAGAGTTCAGCGCCGGACGGCAACCGCCGCGCAATATCGCCCTCGGAGTACTCCCAGGCCCAGCCCTCCGACCGGACCATGTCGAACACCGCCTGCCAATCCTCGGCCGAGGTGGAAGCGACGGACACGTCCGGAAGTGTCCCCATCAGGTGCGGGTCGAAGAAGTTCTTGACTTCGTCCCACTGCAGATCCGCCATCCTGGCATCCTGTCAGCCGGCTCATCGAAACGCAGCTTGATTTCGTGTCCCACACGGGCCTACGGGGCCGAGACCAGATGCGCTATGACGTCAATTTTTGCCGCTGGTGACGACGACCGACAAAGCCGGTCACCGAACCGAGCCGACAGGTGATTAGGCGTCCTCCGGAACCAGGTAGCGACCGACCGAGGAACTCCATTCCCGGAGGCGCTCAGAACTGTTGGTTGCCGTACGCGTGGAACCAGGCCGTGATCTGGTCGTGGTCGGCAGTCCTGGCCAGGATCAGCAGGAGCAGTACGCGCGCCTTTTTGGGGGCGAGGTCGCCACCGCTGACGACGCCGAGCGTCGGGTCGACGGTGACCGCGCCGGAGCCGTAGGCGTTGGTGGCGACCAAAGCGACGCCCTGGGTCGCCATCGCAGCGGTCGCCTGGTCGGGTGCGGGCGTGCCCGCGAAGACGATGCCCTTGGCGCCCGCCGCGACGGCCGCGGTGATGGGTGCGGCGGGAGCACCGAGATAGCTGTGGGCGATATCGACACGGGGGAGGGTGTCGCCGTCCATCATGGTCAGGTCGAACGGCGTGGCCCAGTCGGCGGGATCGGCGCAGTGTCGGACGCGGGCCGGGGCGCGTTGCAGGCGGATACCCGCTTGGTCGATGGTGCCGAGGTCGCCGTACTCGCGGGTGGTGAAGGTGTTCACCCGCGCCGAATCGGTCTTCGTGGCGTCGCGGGCCGGGAAGATCTGATCGTTGAGGGTGACGACCGTGCCGAAACAGGTGGTCCGGTTGCTCGCCGCCAGGCGAATCGCGTTGTACAGGTTGGCCGGACCGTCGCTACCGAGCGCGGACCAGGGGCGCATCGCGCCGGTCACCACGACCGGTTTCGTGCTGCGGACGGTCAGGTCGAGGAAGTAGCTCAGTTCCTCCATGGTGGCCGAACCGGTGCTGATTACGGCGGAGTCGTGATCTCCGAGACGGCGTTCGACCAGCCGCGCCAGATCGTAGAGGTCGCCCACGGTGTAGTCGCCGGACCCCTTCTGGCCGAAATCCTCGGTCGACAGCATTGCGAGATCGCCGACCTCGGGACGGAGCGAGTCGACGAGCTCGGCGATCGGGCGGGTGCCGGGCCGATAGGTTTCGAAATCCGTGCGCCGCTCGGAAGTACCGGCGATGGTGCCGCCGAGACCGATCACCGCTACCCGCTGCATTGTCTGCGCGGGCGCGTAACCTGCTGAGCCGAGCACGATGCCGGTGCCGGTGACGGCTCCGACGAGAGCGATCACCGCGGCGATCCTCGAGACTGTGGACATGCGAGTCAGGCTACGAACGCCCCGTCCGCGAGCGCATCATCCCCCGGTGGTACCTCGATCCGATACCGAGGTACGGCCTCGGCAACACAGTCTCTCAAACCGTCTGCAACGCTTGCGGATTCGTCCGTGAAGGACTACTGGGCGCTACCACCGCATCGACGGGACCAACCGCCAGCAATCTGGCAGAACGCCGACGGCAATAGCTGCCACAAACCTGACGCATCCCAGTTCAACGACCAAGTCACTGCGTCACATCAACTCGCGACGGACAGGAGCCCCTAACGGCGACGCCTCGAGGTATCCGTCAGGGGATTTCGGCGCGAATCGCGGAAGCCATGACCGTCCGGATCGGCACTGGCGGGTCATCGGTGATCCGGGTAATTCCGGCGAGGCCGACACCGAGCATCAACAGGCGAGCGGCAGCCGCGCGCGCCTGGGTCGCATCGGCGACGGCACGGGACATCACGGCTGTGAGGACGTCGGTCAATTGCGTGAGGGTTTCGACATAGCTGCTCGCGACCGGGCCGCGCAGTTGGGCGTGCGCGCCGGCCTCGGCCCAACGAGCCAGTGCGTGCCCCTCGCCGTCGCCGACCAGGTCGGAGAAGAACAGTGCAAGCGCGGCCGCCGGCTCGAGGTCGAGGGCCGCGTGCTGGTAGGTGGCTATCTCGCGGGCCGCGTACTGCCGCCACGCATCGGCGGCGAGTTCATCGGTCGAGGAGAAGTGATGGTGAATCTGTCCTTGTGAGCCGCCGAGCTCGCTCGCGACGGTGCGCGCCGTCACCGCGCTCAGTCCGTCTCGTGCCACCACCGTGGCTGCCGCCTCGACGATCGAATGACGGCGCGCGGCGCGGGCCAGATAAGCCATCGATCTCTCCAACGCACGTTTCGTTCGGCCTCGGACACCGAACGCCAAGGTGCGATCGTACGCGTGCGGGAAATAGACTGGACAGCCAATTTGTACATGGGTACAAATTGACTGTGCCCACTGCAATCCGAACCTTGTCCACCCCAGACCTCGACCGTGCCGCGCAAGTACTCGGCGAGGCCTTCGTCGACTATCCCTGGACGAATTGGTGCGTCGCGAAAGATGATCACCTACAACGCATCTCATCGCTACAGCGCATCTATCTCGAGCACATGGCGCTTCCGCACGGGAGGGCCTACATCGACAGCACCGGCCACGGCGTGATCGCTTTCCTACCGCCCGACACCCCAGCGCCGAGCGCATCGGTGTCGGCCGAAATCGCGGACCTGCACGGCGACCGCCTGGATCACCTGATGGTGGCCGAGGAACGACTGTCGACGCTGCCGGTGCCCGACGGCGCCTGGCTGCTGGCCACCATCGGTACCACACCACAATCCAGGGGAACCGGCCTCGGCACGGCGCTGATGAAACATGGCCTGACCGAACTCGATCGAGCCCGGCACGCCTGTTGGCTGGATACCTCGACCGAACGAAACCTCCCGCTGTACCAACGGTTCGGGTTCTCGGTGGTCGACCACATCACGCTCGACGGTGGCCTGTCCGTATGGCGAATGCACCGCCGCGAGACCTAGCGAGCCGTGTCAGGCGCGGCCGACGTCGTAATACGGATCGCGGCATGCCGAGCGGAACCAAGCTCGCTTGGGCGACGACCCGCCGATAGGGCGGCTCGGCGCGGGATGGTGTCGCCGACGTCCCCTGCTGTCGCGGCCGGGAGGTAGCCGAGGAAGGCCTCCGAGTTCTAGTGATTCATCTGTCATGGAAATCCGCGGCGCAGAGTTCGGGTCGTCCCTGCCGAGGTCGCCCTAGTTCGGCCGACGTGTGTGTGCGGTCCAGTCGCGCCCGTCCCACCAGCGTTCGTCGGCACCGTCCGGGTTGTTGTACCAACCCGGCGGCGGTGCGGACCGGGTGCCCGGTGGCACGGAGGGTGTGACGAAAGTAATTGGTGCAGGCCGTGGTTCGCCTACTCGATACAGCGCGCGCACGATCAGCACCACAAGGACGAGTGGGACACCGAGTATGAGCATTGCGGTCAGCGCGCCGCTCGTACTGCTGCCGTCGCGGGTGAGCACGAAGATGGCGAACATACCGATGAGTACGGCCGCCCACCAGGGATTCCGGTTCGGTGCGTTGGGTGGTGCTGACACATATCGCGGGTGCGTGGGCGGCTGTGGTCCTTGCTCGAACATGGTTGGCCCCTTGTATGACCCGGCTTACGGCAGGCGGCCAGCATACGGATTTCGACTGCACCCGGGAACGAGTTGGCGCAAACCTGCTGAATTCATAACCATGCCCGCGTTTCGTCCTTCGGCGCGACCCGGCGACTGATCGGGCGCGGCGTGACCCGACAGCTGCAACCACCCGCGACCCTGCTCGCTTCGGATCTGTGTTGTCAGGGCAGTGGGCGTAGGCCGATGGCTGTTCGGGCGCTGACGTAGACGAGGCGGTCGTCGGGCTGGGGGAGTGGCGTGCCGTCCGCGGTGAGGGCGTGGGGGTCTGGGTGGACGGCGCGGAAGGGGATGTCCCAGAGTGGTTCGCCGGTGGTGGGGTCGAGGGCGGTGAGGCCGCTGGGGTGGGTGATGACGATCGAGTCGGTGGTGGTGGCGACGGTTTCGATGAGGGTGTACTGGGGGTGTTGCCAGCGGCGGTGGCCGGTGTGCATGTCGAGGGCTGTCAGCGTTTGGGCTTCCGGGTCGGCCAGGAGGGCAGTGTCATCGACGACGGCCACGAGGGTCGAGGTGGAAGTGGCCTCCAGGTCGGGGGAGGTCCACACGGTGGCGCCCGTGCGGCGGTCGTAGGCGTGGTTGCCGAGGACGACGGGAATCGTGTCGTCGGCGGGCTGATCGAGCAGGGTGCGGCCGGGGGTTTCGGTCGTCGCCAGTGGCTTGCCGGTGCGGTCGAGGATGTCGGTGCCGGTGTCACAGGAGACACGCCGCACCAGCGCCCCCGCGAGGGCGCTCGACCAGCCACAGCCCGTGCGGGTGGCGGTCCAGGTGGGTGCACCGGTGTCGAGGGCGAAGCCTGCCAGGTCACTGCTGAGCGCGAGCACGCCCTGGCCGTGCGTGACGTCGATGATGATGTCCATCAGCACGTCCTCCCAGGCGCCGCCCAGCGCGAACTGCGTGGTCCAGAACCGATCCGGGTCCTGCAGCGTGCCCGCTCGCACGCGCACGTCATCGTCTTCCGCATTGCCCTCCACCAGATACACCCGGTCCTCGGTGGCCGCGATCGCGAACGGAGACCAGTCGATCGGGGTGCGTGTCGATTGTCCCGTGGACAGGTCGTAGCCGACAACGGCCGTACCGTCGGCGCTGAACCCCGTGAAGCACACCAGGTGCCCGTCGACGGGCACGTCGGCGCAGCCACCGAGATTGGCGGCGGGCGCACGCCAGCGGATGCTCCCGTCGTATGCATCGATGCCGTACAGGGTCGAGGCGTCCCCGGTGCCGACCACGGTCACCAGGATTTCGTCGGTCGCGACGAAACCGGAACTACCGGAATCGAATTCGGTGCCGAATACCGGCGAGCGGAAGACCGCATCTGCCGACCCGGACAACTCGGCCGCGCTCACCGACCAGGCCAGACCCGGTGCGGCCCTGTTGGTTCCGGTGATCTTGCGAGTGGTGTCGGTCGGTTGCGACAACACCACCACCGCCCCGACGCCGGTGACGAGCGCGGCGACAGCGGCGACGATCAGCCCACGTAGGCCCGGCGTCGTCACGGCGTCACCGAACCTGGTGCAAGAGCGATCTTTTCGAGTTGCTCGAACGGCATCGGTGACGACGGCATTTCCGCTCTACAGGTGACGTCGATACGCGTGCCGTCGGGTTTGGTGAGAACGACGGTCCGCATGAATTCTTCGGCGGTGCGCCCGGATTGATCGGCGGTGGTGAGGTATTCCTCGCGGGTTTCGATCAGGGTGCCGTCGGCGCTGGTCCGTGCGGAACCGCCATACTTCGGTTGAGTGTTCGGCATCGGCTGACCTGCGGCGATCGACACGGTCAGCGTGGACGGCTGCCCAGGCGTCGTGACCCGAACCGCCTGACACAGGCCCATACCGAAATCGTCGGGTCGTACGTCGCCGAGCGGGCGGTCGGTGCTCACCCCGTCGAGCGCGCCGGCCAGCGCCGCGTTCACCCGCGCTGCCACCGCTTCGCCGAGTGTCGGCGAAGCGTCCACGCGCACATGACAAGGCGGCGGCGGTTCGATGGTGCCCGGCGGAATCGGATCGCCGACACCGAGCCCGTCGGCGAGTGCGATCGCGATCATCTCGTCTCTGGTGAGGGGCACGGTCCCGGTCGGCATCGACACCGACGGAGCATCGGTGGAGCGGACCACTATCCGGCTGCCATCGGGGCGATAGGCCATGACGCTGCGTGACAATGTGCGAAAACCGTCGAGCTCCTCCCAGGTGTCGTGCAGGTCGACGGTCGAACCGTCCGGCATGGTCCGGCGCTCGTCGAGCCAACCCGCCGTGCACGCCGGGACCGGTTCTGCGGACTGTTCGACGGTCACCGACAGCGTCCCGGCACCTGCGCCGCGCCGCAGGTCCGCCCATGCATCGGTGTATCCACCGAACGGGCTGTCGGGTTCCCCGAGGATCGGTGTGAACAGCAGTGATCGGTCGGGCGGCCCGAATTCGAGCGTCACATCGGTCGGTAGCGCGGCACGCAGCGCCGTCGACATCGCGACGGCCTTCCTTCCGGAGAACCACGGATAGGCCGGGTTGTCGTATTCGCCGGGACCGAAGACTGCGCCATACGTCTCGTCGGACGACGGTGCTTCGACGCTCGAACAGCCGGGAATCTGCGTCGGGAACGTCACGGACGGACGAACCCGGACCGGCGTCGGCGGCTCTGCCTCGGGCGTGACGGAAATGGTGGTGGTTGGCGGTGCGGTGGTGAGCTCGGGTTCCGGCTCGTGCAGAAGCCCTCCGACGATCACCCCACCGGCCACCGCCGTGAAGCTCCACAGTGCGACGGTCCACCCCGTAATCGCGCGCGTCGGCATCTTGTCCGGCATCCGGCCTCCTCGGGAACGGCTCGGACAATACGCGGGCGCTGTCCGGATGGCTCAGAGCGTAGAAGATCTCGGTTCTTCCCGCCCGAGCCCCAGGAGTTCGTACAGGCGCAGGTGATCGAGGTCTGTGGCAACTGCGCATCCGCCTTGTGCGGTGCCGGCTAGGAGTCCGTCGCGGGGATCGGCGATCGGGTGGACCGACCAGGTGGTCGTGGACGTCACTAGCCTGGGTTGGGTGGGAGCAATGGAGTTCGGTGGCACCGGATGGGATTTCGCGCGGCCGTCCGAGGGTGGGCGGGTCGGAGC
>NZ_JACBIU010000021.1:0-84511 GCF_013839555.1 Nocardia sp. GTS18
GCCCCACCCCCCAACCGCCCCACATGTCCGCAGGTAGCAGCCCGATTTGGGAACCCACGACCCCATACGCTAAAGTTTCATCTCGTTCAGCCAGCCAAGCTGACCCGAGCCCAACAGCTCAGGATATTCCCCTATAGCTCAATTGGCAGAGCAGCCGACTGTTAATCGGCAGGTTTCTGGTTCGAGTCCAGATGGGGGAGCACGAAAACAACCCCCTACCAGCGCAAGCCGGTAGGGGGTTGACCTTTTCTAGGGTATGTGCGTGCCGATTTCCCCGGATTTTCCCCTGATTTTCAATCCCGTACTTTCCCGGATGCGAACCGGTCGAGCGCCGCGCGCACGTCCGGGCCAACCGTCCGGCGCTCGACGTAGTGCTGTTCGGTAGTCGACTGCCGAGCGTGCGAGAGCTGATGCTGTGCGGCGGCTAGACCGAGTTCGGCATCGACGACCGTGCCGACTGTTCGCCGGAATGCGTACGGCGTGACCCAGCTCAGTTCCTCGGGCAGTGCGGCCCGCAGCGCGCGCCGGAGATTCGCGAGACTCACCCATCCGCCGTCGCGGTTGGCGAACACCTGGCCGTACTCGCCCGCTTGGCCGACCATCTCGGTAAGGGCCGCGACAGCCTGCGCGGGCAGGATGAGCGTGTGGGGAGGCGCGCCGCCCTTGCGCTTGTCCTGGCGATGCACGGGCAGGGGATTGCCCTCGGCGTCCTCCTCCTGGCCGTGGTCGATGACCGTCCCGGTGAGCGTCAACGTCGGTGGGTCGCTGAGTAGGTCGACCTCGTGCCAGTAGACCGCGAGCAGTTCGTTCGGACGGCAACCGGTCGCGCCGAGCACATCGACGACGACGGGCAGCAACCGGCCGGGCTTCGGTCCGTTTCGCCGAGGGCGGCCGCAGTACTCCCGGACCGCCGCGCGAATCGCCTTGTACTCGGCGGGGGTTGCCGCGCGTGCCTCGGACTTCGTGACCTGTACGGTTGCCGTCTCCCGAATCGGGTTCACCTTCAGCACGTCGTAGCGCACCGCCAAGGCGAACATGCCGACGAGGATGGTTCGCAGCTGCTTTCCGGCCGACGCGCTGCGCTCGGTAATCTGCTTGAGGTGAGCCTCGGCGCGACTCGTTGGGAACTCCCGGACCCGTAGCGCGCCAATCTGCTTGTCGGCGTTGCGTTTCCAGCCACGTCGGTACTGCGTTGCCGACTGTCCCATGATCTTGGTCTTGGTGGTGAGCCAGACCTCGAACAGCTCAGACAAGGTTGTCTTATCGGTGACGAGCGCTGTAGCTGGCACCGGGGTAGGGCGAGATTGCAACTCTCGCAACACTTTTCGACGAGCATCCTCCCAACTCTTAGAGCTGGACTTCTCGACCTCGCGGCGCCGTCCGTCGAGGTCGCGCACGTAACAGTGCGCGATATGTAGCCCCTCCTGTCCCTTGCGCGGTTTCTTCGGTTTGATCTCGCCCCACTCGCCGGGCGCCATGCGCTGTCTAGGCATCGTCGACCACACCACCGGCCGCAAGTACCTTGTCGCGCGCCTGTGCAAGGTTCGCCTGTATGCGTGAAAGATCTTGCCGCAGAGCCTCTTCCGAGGTGTCGTCGTAGGGGTGCATCTCTGGATTGTCCAGTCGCGAATGAGCAGCGGCGAACGCCTGGAGGGCATTCGCGTACGTTCGGGTCGCCTGCGCCAGCTCGGGCACGGTTACCGGGATCGACTTCTTTCGAACGCCGACGCTCATCCGTTCCCCGGCGAACCACAGCATCGCATCTGAGCTCGGCACCTCAACGCCGGGCAGGATTTCGACCGGCCCCGTAGGCATTGCCGGAAAGATCAGCTCGACAGGGGGAACGCCGAGCGCTGCTGCAAGCACAACGAGCTCGGACACGTCCAACTTTCCTGAGCGACTTCCGTTCTCAATTTTGGTGATGGCCGTGCGATGGATCGGGTATCCGAGGTCTCTCGTGCGCTCGGCAAGTTTGGCCGCCGTGAGGTCGAGCCGCTCCCGAGCTTCTGCGACGGCTTTGCCGATTCGCTTCGCGGTGGCGATCTGCCAGTCCTTCGCAGGTTCGTCAATGTGTGGCATTGCGACATGATTGCACACGTCTCTGCACATCTGCTAGTGTCCGCAAGTGTCCGTGCGGTAATACCGCAACAAATGTCGCATCTCGGAACATTGGAGAAAGAATGTCCGCCCAGCAGAAGCGCATGTACCCGATTCCGGCCGCCGCCGAGCTGCTCGGGGTGAGTCGGGCGACGCTGTACGTCCTCATTCGGGATGGCGCGGTGAGGTCCGTCAAGGTCGGCGGGCGTCGCCTGATTTCTTCCGACGCCATCGCCGAGTTCGTCGAGCGCGTCGACCAGGGCGCCGCGTGATGTCGGCAACCGCCTGCCAGCACGAGAGCGGCCCGGGAGCGGGTGCAACCGCTCACCGGGCCAGTGAACCCCAACCCTTGCGAAAGAAGGAATTCATGTCCGAGTCTATCCGCCGCACAGCGAGCGGGCCCGCGCTCGTCTACGCCTTCCGCGCGCTGGGGTTGATCCTCGCCGCGGTGGTCGACGAGTCCGGCCGCACGCTCGACGAGATCGCGCAGATTCTCGGCGTCGACGCCGGGCGGTTGCGTGCCGGTATCGCGGACCCGTACCGGATGCCCGCCGCGTACTTGATGCTGCTCTCGCGCATGGCCGATGTCGACGTGTCGACGTGGTGGGCCGAAGCGCAGGACGGCGCACGGTTCATCGCCGCGCAGGTGCGCGACGGCGTTGCCTGCCATCGGTGCGGCCGTGCGTTCCGGGTCGGGTCGACCTCGAGGCCGGACGGCTTTGGCGTGCACGGGCAGCTGTTCCGCTGCTCTGGTGGATTCGGGTGCACGGAGTCGAACCGGTGACCGCGCAGCAGGCCGCCGCGGGCTCGGGGCGGTTCACCGCCCCGGCGCGGGCTCGGCGTCGAGCTCGCCGCCGCGCGAGTGCCGAGCTGGATTGGCGCCTGGCCGCCGAGTACGGCGAGGGGCGGGTGTACGCGCCCGGCGAGTATTACCCGGCCGCAGCGCCGCGGATGCTTGACGCGATCGACGCCGAACATGTTGCGCTGGAACGTATTCGGAACTTCGCGGCCGGTGTCGCGTGGGCGGTTGATCGGGGGGATTCGTTGGCCGAGGTGCGCGCCCGGATCGAGCGGGCCGCGGCCGTGGTTCTGGGGTGCGCGTTGGTCCCCATCGACAGAAGGGATACCGCGTGAAGCCGTTCCTATCGCCGACGGCGTTGGAGATTCGCCAGCAGTTGAACGGGAGCGCTCAGGACCACTCTCAGGACCAGCCGGGCGCCGGTGGTCCTGGTCCTGAGCCCCTAGGGGGTGAGGACCAGGGACCACGGACCCGGAAACGCCCGCGAGCTGCGAAAACAACGCCGAAACGTGGTCCTGGCACCCCAGAGCCCGAGGACGGTTCGCAGGACCGCGCCGAACAGTGGTCCGGGACCACTCAGGACCGTTCTCAGGACCACGCCGAACAGGTGGACTACGGCCGGTATTTCGACGTGGCCGCGCTGCTCGCCGGTGGCCTGCCGGAACCACCCGCCCCGACCTACGGGATTCGCGACGATCAACGCGCGCTGTTCTACGCCGGTGAGGTCAACCTCGTATTCGGTGACCCGGAATCGGGCAAGACGTGGCTTGCGCTCGTCGCCGCGCGGGAACTGCTCGGCGAACACGGCGACGGCCGGGTGTTGGTGATCGACCTCGACCACAACGGGCCCGCGCCCACGGTCGGCCGCCTGCTCGCACTCGGTGCCGACGTGGCCGCACTCAGCAACCCTGAGCGGTTTCTCTACGTCGAGCCCGAGGACCGGCTACACCTGGCCGCCATCGTCGCCGACATGCGAACCTGGGCGCCGGGCGTGGTCGTGCTCGACTCACTCGGCGAACTGCTACCGCTGTTCGGTTCGTCGTCGAACTCCGCCGACGAGTACACCAACGCGCACCGGTCGGTGCTCAAGCCACTTGCGAAGTCCGGCGCCGCGGTGCTGGTCATCGACCATCTCGCCAAGGGCACCGAGTCGCGCACGCTCGGGCCGGGCGGTACCGCGGCCAAGCGGCGAACCATCGGCGGTGTCTCGCTGCGCGTCACGATCAACGAACCGTTCGCCCCCGGCAAGGGCGGCTCGGCATGGCTCACGGTGAACAAGGACAGGCACGGCGGCCTACGCCAGCACTGCCCCGGCTCGGGCAAGGAACCGGCGGCCGGGCTGCTGCGCCTCGATCCACACGCCGCCGTCGACGGGCTGCTCGAGCCGGTCATCCGTGCGCCGACCAAGGACGACAAGGCGCCGACGAGCTGGGGAATCAGCGTCACGGACTCGGCGCGCGTGGCCGACGACGTGGCCGCGCTCGATGCTCTCGACCCGCCGCCGAAGTCCAAGCGTGACGTACAGGACCGGATGGGATGGGGCAGCGACCGGGCGAACTCGGCACTACGGACGTGGCGCGAGGAACGGGGCGAGTCGTGAGCTGGCCGAAGGTGCGCGAGCTCGCCGCCGACCTCGCCGACGAGCGGCTCGTCGGGGCCGCGTGCGCGGGCCGGGCACCGCTGTTCGATGCCGAGGTGTCCGGCGAGGACGACGACGACCGGCGATACCGACTCGACGCCGCGGCGCGGGTCTGCGAATCCTGTCCGGTGCTCGCCGAGTGCAACGGCGTCGCCCGTGAGCTGGGCCGCCTCGCCGCCGGCGTGTGGGCCGGGCGAGGCCGGCACCTGCCCGCACCCGTCGGCCGGCCACGGGACGGCGCAGCGTGACCGGGGTAGGGGGGTGCAAATCTCTGGCACCCGCACGACGGACACCGGGGGTGCAGCTCTCTTTTTCCGCGCTCAACAAATGGACCTAGGGGGGTACCTCGCGCCGGGAATTTCCTACCCATCCTGAGCAGGGAAAACGGCGGCTAACCGCCCGGTGTCCGGCCGTTCGGCGTTAGCGAATATCACCCCCTCGCCCCACCAAACAAGGAGGAACCCGGGATGAACCCAACCGATCAACGCCGCGCCGCCGCTCTGATGGTCGCCTGCTTCGACGGCGACGAGAACGGCATGAACCGCGTTCTCGACGAGGCCGCCGCGGCCCCCGGTGGTATTCAGGGCGTCATGGCCGCGTTGGCCGCGTGGCTCATGCAATGCCTGATCGTCACGACCGGCGGCGAAGCGCAGGCGCGGCGCGTGCTCGAGGGCACGCTTCTCGACGCCAGCCTCGCCGAATAGTCCCTACCGCCTGTTATCTTCGTTGGTGGAGCGTCGCCACTGACGCGGCCGGTCAGCCCAGCGGGCGACCCGCCAGCGTCACCGCGAACATTCCGCCGGAGTCCCGCTAGCGCAGCGCGCGGCCAGTGACCGCGGATTCTCTGTCTCCGATTCTGTCGACCCCGGGGAGGGGTAATTCATGCACCGAAAAACAGTGCCTCTCGCAGGCATCAAGACCGCTGGCCTCGCCGACGGCGAGTTCATCGGATACGCGAGCGTGTTCGGCAATGTCGACGCACACGGCGACATCGTGCAGCGCGGCGCGTTCTCCAAAGCGCTCAGCTCCGGCGCCACGGTTCCCCTGATCTGGGAGCACAAGGCCGACGACCCCCGCAACTTCGTCGGCGAGGTAGTCACCGCCGAGGAAACCGCCGAGGGATTGCAGATCAAGGGCCGGTTCGACCTCGAATCCGACTTCGGCGCCGCGGCCTACCGGCAAGTCAAGGGCCGCCGGGTCAACGGGTTGTCGATCGGCTACTACGTGCGCCGTGCCGAAAAGTCCGCGGCGGGCGCGAATCTGTTGCTCGACGTCGACCTCGTCGAGGTCTCCGTCGTTGCCCGCGGCGCGAACGACCGGGCGTTGATCGGCGCCGTCAAGACCGCCGCCGACCGCTCGACTACCGGGTTCCGGGCTGCGCTGGCTCGCGACGCCCTCACTCGCTACCACACCGAAACCAAAGGAAATGTCATGTACGGCAATCGAATTCAGACCTTGACCAAGGAACGCGACGCCCACCTCGCCACCGCGAAGAGCATCCTCGACGCCGCCGACAGCGACGGGCGCGAACTGACCGCCGACGAGGTTCAGCGGGTCGAGCATGCGACCGCGCAGGCGAAAGCGCTCGACGAGCCGATCCAGAACGCGCAGCGAGACGCCGAGGTGTACAACACCGCGAAGTCGCTCGCCGCCGAGATCGGCGAACCGCTCAACGGGCGCGACGAGCGTCCGGCCGACGGTACCGGCGCACACCTGGCGCTCACCGGTGCCGCGGCGAAGACCCTCGCGCGCCGCATCGCAACCCAGATGACACCGCAGGACGCGAAGGGGCGTAAGGCGCTGCTGCCCAGCGGTTCGACGGTGACCGATGTTCCGATGGTCGCCGAATCGCCGTTCGCGCTGGGCCGGGTCGCGCTGTCGGTGCTCGACGTGCTCACGGTCACGGCGCAGTCGCCGAAGTACAGCTACCTGCGGCAGACCCTGCGCACCAACAACGCCGCCCCGGTCGCCGACGGCGCGACCAAGCCGACTTCGGTGCTCGGTCTGATCGAGGTCGAGGCTGCGTTGCACGTCATCGCGCACATGTCCGAGCCGATCCCGAAGTACTGGCTCGCCGACGCCGCGGGGCTCGAGCGGTTCGTCGCCGACGAACTGCTCTACGGGCTGCGGCAGGCACTCGAGGCGCAGGTGCTCAACGGCGACGGCACCGGCGAGAACCTGACCGGCATCGCCAACGTCACCGGGATTCAGACGCAGGCGTTCGCGACCGATCTGCTTACCACCACCCGCGCCGCAATCACCAAGGTCGAGGTGCAGGGCCACACGCCGGGCACGTTCGTCCTGTCGCCCGCCGATTGGGAAAAGCTCGAGCTCGCCCGCACCGACACGGCCGGACAGCTCGAGCTCGGCGGACCGATCGACCGCGCCGCCCGCAAGCTGTGGGGCGTGCCGGTCACGCTCTCGCTCGGATTGCCTGCCAGCACTGGCCTACTGCTCGACCTGTCGGCCGCCGACATCTCGACCGATCACGCCGGGATCGAAACCATCTGGCAGGACAGCCACGCCGACGACTTCGCCAAGAACCAGCTTCGCGCCCGCGTCGAAGGCCGGTTCGAGGTCAACGTCACGAATCCGCTCGGCGTGGTGAAGATCGCCACCGTCGCCACCCCGTAGGCGCACGGTGCACGATGAGGGCGACGGGTATCTACTCGTCGCCCTCGTCGTCTGTCTGCACGGCCGCAAGCGCGGCCTCGACATCGGCGTGCAGTTCGGCCAGCTCGCGCGTCAATGGGTCGCCGACCACGCCGTCGGCGTACACCGGTCGCCACTGTCCCGCGCTATCCACCATCCACCCCACGCGATGCCACGCGCTCACATCGACCCGTTGGCCGGTCGCGGCACGATGCGCCCAGCGTCGACGAGTACGTTCCACGCCGCCGCCTTGCGCGGGCACTGCCAGCGCTCACACGCCCGGTGCGTCTGCAACACCGTGTGCGCCTGCTCGGGCGTCGGGAGTTCGGGCGGTGCGCTGTGATCGAGCACCGGCGACGGCCGCCCGTCCTGCTCCGCCTCGCTCGCCAACCGCGCGATGATGTCCCACACGGTCGGCTGTTCCGGCACAGATGATTTCGGCCCCCACATGGCGCGCCCTCTCTGTCGAGTTGAGGTGCCCCGCCGCCGGGGATTCATGGTCGACCCGGCGGCGCGGCCTACGCACAGATTCGCGCGGGCGTGGCGCCGGGAGTGCCAGTCGAGTAACAGAACTCAGGTGAGCGGGAGTGAGTCTGTACGCTCGGGCGTGAACCAACGTGAACTCCCCAGCTACGGAGGTCCCGCGGTGACTACGACCGGTGACCGTATCGCCAGCCTGCGCAAGCTCGCCGGGCTGAAACAGATTCAGCTCGCGCAGCGCGCCAAGTACAGCCTGTCCATGGTGCGCGCCGTCGAGCAGAACCGCGAACCGGCCTCGCCGGGATTCGTAGCCGCGGTCGCGTCGGCGCTCGGTGTCGAGCCCGAGCACCTGACCGGCGCGCCGTTCTATGAACTCATCGAGGAAGACGGGCCGCTCGACGGCATCGCCGAACTACGCGCTGTCATCGCCGAAGGGCCGTATGTGCGCGCCGTCGAGCCGCCGTCGCTCGCCGAGTTGGCCGCCGAAATGGCCGCGATCGACCTCGCGTACCGCAACGACAAGGGCCGCGTCGCGCTCGCCCGAATCCCGGTGCTGATTCGCCAGCTGTACGGCGCGCTGCACGCCGCCACCGACGCCGACCGCGGCAAGGTGTTCTCGCTGCTGTGCGCGGCCCATGTGACCGCCGAGCGACTGTGCCGCCGGTTCGGGTTCACCACCCTTGCGCCGTCCGTGCTCGATCGCCTCGAATGGGCCGCCACTGGCGCCGACGACCCGCTCTATGCCGCGCAAGCGAAGATCAAGCGCGCGCGAATCCTCATGTACCACAACGCAAATGACGTTGGCCTACAGCTCGTCGACCAAGGGCTCGACATGATCGAGGGCGACACCGAAGCGGCGAACGCCGTCCGCGGCTACGGGCACCTGTGCGGCGCGATCGTGGCAGCCCGCGGCATCCGCCCCGACACCGCGGCCGACCACATCGAGGCCGCCCGCGCCCTGGCGCCGAAGATGCCGCACGAGTCCGACCTGTACGGCACGCTGTTCGGGCCTGGCAACGTCGGCATTCACGCCGCGGCCGTCGCGCTCGAGGCGGGCGACCCGGACCGCGCCGCCCGGGAAGGCTCGGCGCTCGTGCTGCCGCCGGAGATCGCCCCGCCGCGCGCCGGGCATCACTGGCAGGACGTAGCGCGGGCGTGGGTGCTCGTCGGCCAACCTGACAAGGCGCTGCGGGCGCTCGGTGCCGCTCGAGCGGTCGCACCACAACAGACCCGCTTGCACCCGTCCGTGCGCGAAACGCTGTACGCCGTCGCGTCGGCCGAGCGGCGCCGGACGGATAGCCTGTCCAACTTCGCATCCTGGGTCGGCGTCTCGCTGTAGCGGGCCGCGACCGAATCGACTCCCGTACTTTCCCCGGATAAACACACCCGGATTCGCGTGGATTCGCATGGACACTCGCGACGAGGCGAATCACGAAAGTTGTTGTGGCACTGGACAACTTAGGACGAATGCGGACGATCGTCCGCGCGGGAAGTGTCCGAAAATTCACCGGCAGGTTTCTGGTTCGAGTCCAGATGGGGGAGCACCTACCAGGGCAAACGTCATCGTTTGACCCTGGTTTTCTGCTTTTCGGGGTCATCATGACACGGAAACGTCACACTTTCAGCGTTTCAGCTGCTCCAAAGTCTCCGTGAAGTCGGGTGCCTGAGTCGGTTGATCGATGTAGTGGCGGCGGGTCACCGCGTCGCCTGAGTGGCCGAGCTGGCGGGCCGCGTCCTCGGGGCTGTGTGCGGCTGCGATCATCGTGGCAACAGTCTTACGGAAGGTCTTGGCGGTGATCCAGGCGAACTTCTCGCCCCGGGCCTGCTTCCACAAGCGGTTGAAGTTGTGCGGGTCCCAGATGCCACCGTCGCGGTTGGGAAACACCAAGTCGAGATCGTTGGGAACTGCTTCGGATCGAACACGGCGCAGGGTGTCCACGACGAACGGCGGGATCAAGACGGTCCTATAGCCCGAGTCGGTTTTGGTACGCGGTTGGCGGATCAGACCCTTGCCTTTGAGACGAACGATAGTGCCGGCGAAAGTGATTCGCGGGGGCTGTGAGTCAAGGTCGACGTCGGACCAGCGGAGCGCCAGGGTCTCCCCTGGACGTGGACCGGTTCCGAGTTCGACGTCGATGACATCGAGGACTCTTTGATTGCGCTTGGGGCCGTACGTGTAGCCCGCTGATCCGTCGAGCGGAGCGCCATTGACCCAGTCGGTGAGTTGGGCCCGCAGTTGGGCGAGGGTCGCCATGTCGGCAGAACGGGGCTTGGTGTGTTTTCGCGGCAGGTCGGCGACTTCGCGGACGGGGTTGCGGTCGATCGCGGCGTGCCGGACTGCCATCCCCATCATTTCTGACAGGATGACTCGCTGCCGACGCGCCTTCTCGCGGTGGCCGTTGAGCGCGATGCGCTTGATATGGGCGTCCAGGCGCGAGGTCGAGGCTTCCCAGATACGCAGGCCACCGAGCGCTGATTTGATCTTGATGGCGTCGGGTTTGGCGCGTTTGTCGGTCGAGACATCGATTTCTCGACGGTAGAGATCCAGGGTCTGGGGCGTAACACCCTCTTGAAGTGCCTTCTCTGCGAGCCAGAGGTCGGCGAGTTCGCTGAGCTTCGTTTCGCGGGTGATCAGCGTGCCGCGCGCTCCGGTGCGTTCTGCCAGTGCGCGGCGAAGCGCATCCTCGGCGAGGCCTTTCGTTGGGCCGAAACGGTGCACAAGACGAGTTGCCCCGTCCTCGTCGCGGTAGCGGGTCGCTGACCGCCAGCTGCCATTGGATTGCCGCTTGGAGCTGATCTTGCCGTATGTGCCGATCGGCAGGGCGTGGCGAGGCATCGGTAACAAGACCTCCTTTCTGAGGCGTGGGACAAGGAGAGGGTTGACCGATCGCCCGTGGCAGCGACACCGACTGGGCATGCGTCACCCACGGACAGGCGCAACCGAGAGTGGTCGAACGGTGGTCCGTGCGGTCAGTGGCCGACGGCGGGCGGTGACTCGGGACGGTTAGCGTCGAGCTGCGCCTGCTCCCATCGCTGGACATCACGCAGTAGGTAGCGGCGGTACCGGCCGATCTTGGCGAATCGTGGTCCGCGGTGGGCGGATGCCCACGTAGCCAATGTCTTTGGCGGGATCTTCAGTCTCGCGGCGACTTCGTCGGTGGTCAGCCAGACCTCTTCGCCGGTCATTGGATCGCACCTCGCGCCTGTCCGATCGGAATGGCGCGGTGCAGCCGGGACCGCTTCGGGGTCTCAGGTGGGTAGCCCGCACAACACAGGCGGCGGGTGGAATCGAAAGAGTTTTTCTGTTGATCGTTGTGCATTATTTAGCCTTAAGTAGGCCCGATCAGCGACTCTTCCCCCTTCATGAAACCTCAAAAGACGAGCTTTCGCCACTAGAATGCCCTGGCGTAGACTCACGTATCGGCACGTCGGATCGAAAACTGTTAGCGTGCAACCACTTTCAGCAGCCGCGCTGAAACGGAATTATCCGCCATCCCTCACGGAACGGATGCATCCAGCCGCGCGAAGTCCGAGCCGCGCCGTGGATGACCTCCCGGACGGACCATGCTCAGCAAGTTTTGCTTTCAGCCTGGGCCGGGAAGACGGCGGAAGACGCCGCGTCAGACGCGCGTCGACCGACGATTGCCTGGCCTACTTGGACGCTGCGTCGTAGGCGGCGATGAGATCTGCGGAAACCCGGCCCCGGTCGGACACGGTGTGGCCGTTCTTGCGTGCCCAATCCCGGATCGCGGCCAGGTCGTTGCGACGACTGGAGGCGGCTGCGGTGCCGGGTGTCGAAGCCCGGCCGGCGGAGGTTTTGATGCGTCCAACGCGGCGGGCGTACGGCAGCCACTGGTCGAAGGTTTCCCGCAGCTTGGTTGCGTTGGTGCTCGACAGGTCGATTTCGTAAGCTGCGCCGTCGAGTTCGAAGTTGACGGTTTCCTCGGCGGAGGAGGTGCCGTCGAAGTCGTCGATGAGGGTGACGACCACTTTGCGCGCCATGGCTTTGCGTCCTGTTCGTTGTATTCGGAAACCTGTCAGCGATCGTAAGTGGCGCTGAAAGAGTGGGTGACAGCGGAGCCGCTGGATGGTGGTGAGGGGCCCTGCCGACAGAGGTACTTAACGCTGTACCACTTGGTGGGGGCATCAGGCGGTGGCACGGAGTGCGTCGGGGCCCGTGAAATACTGCGGTCGTGCCCAAGCTGTGGAATGACACCATCACCGCGCATCGTCAAGCTGTGCGGGACGCCTTGCTGGACACGACGGCCTCGCTGGTCGCGGAGAACGGTCTTGCCTCGGTCACCATGACTCAGATCGCGGAGCAGGCGGGTATCGGGCGGGCCACGCTGTACAAGTACTTCCCCGATGTGGAGTCGATCATGCGGGCCTGGCATGAGCGTCGTGTCGGTGGGCACCTGCAGCAGTTGGCCGAGATCGTCGAGCGGGGTGGCGGCGTCGAGCAGCGGCTGGAGAAGGTGCTCAGCACTTACGCGATGATCGATCACGAGCATCACGCCGGCGAATTGGTCGCGGTGCTGCATCACGGTGGCCACGCCGGTCATGCCCAAGCGCATCTGCATCAGCTGGTGCGGGAGTTGTTGGTGGAAGGTGTCGACGCGGGCGTGGTGCGCGGGGACGTTCCTGCCGACGAACTCGCGCGGTACTGCTTGTCAGCGTTATCGGCCGCGAGCAGTTTGCGGTCCAAGGCAGCGGTGCGCCGCCTGATCACGGTCACTATGTCCGGTCTACGAGCACAGACCGAGGGGTAGACGGGAAACTGACCAGGCGGCGGTCGGGCTACAGGTAGGCGAGTGCTTCGCGAACGGTGATCCGCGATGCCCTGCTGGCTGCTGCTTCAGTCGCCAAGGCTGCGCCGAGGACGGCGAGCACGATCCAGATGATCACCGCGGGCAGCGAGACCCGGAACGGTAGCGGCGCGGAGAAGAACAACGTGCCGAGGCCATTGCCGAGCAGCGCGGTGAGTGCCAGAGCCGGGAGTGCAGCGACCAGGCAGCTCGCCAGCGCCAGGAAGACGCCTTCAGCCACGACGATCCGGCGGACCGAGCTCGGCTGAGCGCCGATGGCATGCATGACTCCGAACTCGCGGGTGCGGTCGATGATGTTGGCACTCATCGTCGAAGCAAGACCGATCGCCCCGACGACACCCATGGCGATGGCGATCGCCATGATCACCGCCACCAGCGGACCCATATGACCCGCGCTGGAGGCATTGGCTCGGCTGACCGATTCCGACTTCTCGACGGTGACACCGCCGTCGGTCAAGGCCGCGCCTACGGCCATCGCGACCGCGCCGCGGGTGTCTTCGCTGTGATCGGTGGTAGCGATCCGTAGCGTGTTCACCAGCTGTGAGGTACCCATCGCTGCGGCAAATCCTTCGGCCGTGGCATAGACACCGCTGCCGTGCCCGGTTTCCTCGGCAATGCCGACGACCTGCCAGGTCGTGTACTTGCCGCCAACCGACAGTTGCACGGTGTCGCCCGCACGGACACCGGGCAGGGTGTTGTTGCGGGTGATCTGATTCAGCACGATCGAGCCGGTTTCGCCCGGCTCGAGCCAACGCCCATCGATGATCTTCTTCGGCAAGGTGAGCAGGGTGGCGTCGGCCGGAGCGGCGCGCACCGAGACGCTGCCGTGCCCCTGGTCGGGGTAGGTGCGGGTGAGGGGGACGCCGTCGGATCCCGCGACCCCCGTCTTCGCGTTCGCCATGCCTTCGAGGTGGGTGATGTCGGCTACCGGCCGCAGCAAATCGCGAACCCGGTCCATCGAGGTCGGTTGCGCGAGCTGGATCTCGACGTCCCAGATGCGTTCGGCTGAGGCCTGCTCGGTCACCGCGTTCACACCGGAACTCAATGACATCCCCGCGACGAACACCATGCCTGCAGCGGCGAGCAGGCCGACCGACAGCGCGAACCGCGCGGGTCGGCGGAACGTGTTGCGCAGCGCCATGATCAGGCCACGGTTCAAGCCGGGAATGCGGCCGAGTCCGGCCAGCAAGCCGGTCGCCCGGCTGGGTTGGTTGGTGCCGCCGTGGTGGTCGATGGCAGCACGCACCGTGATCCGGCTCGCCCGGAGCAAGGGGATCAGCGCGATCAGCAAGGGCAGGGCGAGGCCGACGAGGATGATCACCGCGTATGTCCAGGCGGGTGCGGCCAGACTGGCCGCCTCGATACCGAGCATCTCGAGCAGGTTGGTGACCAGCTTCTTGCCGATCAGAGCAGAGACAGGCAACGCTACCGCCGTCGCGGCCGCCGCGACGATGAGCACCATCACCAGATAGGCCCGACCGATGCGGGCAGAGCTCGCGCCGATGGCCTTCATGATGCCGATCTGCGGGATCTGCTGTGTGAAGAGGTTGTTCAGCATCGAGGCCACCAGAATGGTGCTCAGCAGCAGAGCGGCGCCCCCTCCCGCGAGCAGCGACAGCAGGAGCGAATCGGCTTGCCACTGGTGCGGGTGTGCGTACGGCGGTGGGACCTGGACCTCGCGGATGGTCACGCCGTAGTCACGTTGCAGCGCGATCGACAGTCTGCTCGCCACCGCGGTGATGGCGTCGCGGCTACGGCTCGGTTCGGTCTGACCTGGCTCGGTAACGACCACTTTCACTTGGTCGAATAGGACCGGACTCCCGGTCACCGCAGCAGCGGAGACGTAGCCGCGTCCGCGTTGTTCCTGCGGTGACGGTGAAAGGCTCGGGTCGTACACGGTGTCGGCGACGCGCAGCTTGACCGGCGTGCCGCCGGTGGGTTCGCCGCCGTCGGCGCGGTGCTCGCCGGATGGCCAGGTGACCGTCACGGTGTCGCCGATCGCGGCGCCCATCAGCTCTAGTGCGTCTTTGCCGAGGTAGATCTCGTCTGCTGCGGGCGGCCAGTTTCCTTGCTGTGGAAAGGATTTCGCCATCCGCATCGGGTCGTCGGGCGCGGCAACGAACACCTGGATCGGGATGTCGCGGTACTGGTCGTTGATCCGGAATTCGCTGTCGAACTGCGTGCGCCCGACCGCTTCGCTGATGCCCGGTTCGGTGCGGGCTCGGTCCACCAGCGCCGCCATGGCTTCGGAGCTCACGCCCTTGTCGAGCAGGATCGTCGCCGAAGCGGGCTCGGTACTCATATAGGCGGCGCTGGTTTCTCGACCGGTGGTGGCCCAACCGCACAGCACCCCGCCGAAGACCATGAGACTGACAGCGATCGCGACAACCATCAGGATCAGGCGAGACCAGTTCGCACGCAGATCACGGCGAACTTTGACCGCCATCAGGTTGCTCATGGGCGCACCGCCGCTACGGAGTCGGTGGACAGAATCCGACCGTCCTGCAGGGTGATCTGAGTTTTGGTGACCGCTTGGATGTCCCGTTCATGGGTGACCACCACGATGGTTCTGCCCTCGTTGTTCAGTTCGGTGAACAACGACAGCACGGCGTCGGCGGTGTGGGAATCGAGGTTGCCGGTCGGCTCGTCGGCCAGGATCAGCGGGGGATCGTTGGCCAGCGCACGGGCGATAGCCGCGCGCTGCTGCTGACCACCGGAGAGGGTCGACGGCAGCTTGTCGGCCTGGGCGCCGATGCCGACCCGGTCGAGCAGGCTGTGGGCCCGATCGAGACGGTCGGGCGCAGGGATCTTCTTGACGAAATCCATCGCAAGCAAAACGTTTTCGACCACCGTCAAGGTGGGCAGCAGCTGGAAGAACTGGAATACCAGCCCTACATTGTCCCCACGCCACGCCGCGAGCCCGGACTCGGACAGCGAACCCAGGTCGGCGCCCGCCGCGCGGATCGTTCCCGAGGTAGGGCGGTCGATTCCGGCGAGCATGTTGAGCAGGGTCGTCTTGCCGCTGCCAGAACGGCCGACGATCGCCACGAAGTCTCCTTCGGGGATATCGAGGCTCAGGTGATCGACGGCGACGAACTCGCCCGCCGCCACCGGGTAGGTCTTGACCACGTCGTCGACGTGGATAGCGCTTTTCATCGTCATGTCCTGTCTCCCAGGCTGATCGGTGGAATGGCGATCAGCCGTGTGCGCCCGAGGGCGGCACATGACCGGTCGATGGGGCATGGGTGACGCTCGTGTGCGGGTGGTCCGAACCGCCGTGCCGTCCGGGCCCGTGTTCCCCGCCGCTGACGAGCATCATCACCACCACCACGATCACGAGCACGGCGACGCCGATCGCCGACAGGACCACCCAGCGCGGGACGCGAGGACGGTTGGACGGTTCCGAAGTCTGGTAGGTCATTTCATCTCCCGGGTATGACGGCTCCGCTGTCGCTGACCAGTCTTTGCTAGACAAAGTGTCTCTGTCAATACGGTTCGTCATTGCCGAGTCGATACGTACACTTGGGTATGCCGAAACTCTGGAACGACACCATCGCCGAACATCGGCGCGGCGTCCGCGAGGCCATCCTCGATGCGACGTGGGAGCTGGTGAACGAGCGCGGTCCGACTGCGGCGAAGATGTCGGAGATCGCCGAGCGAGCCGGAATCGGCCGGGCGACGCTCTACAAGTACTTCCCGGATGTCGAGGCGATCCTCGCGGCTTGGCATCTGCGCCAGGTCACCAGGCATGTCGCGCTTCTCACCGAAATTCGCGACGGTACGGCGGGTTCGATGGCCCGCCTGCGAGCGGTATTCGCCGCATATACCCACCACCAGCGGCACCGGGCGCATCATCATCGCCACCAGCCTCATGGCAGCGAGCTGGCGATCCTGCTGCATCGGTCCGATGCGGAGGTGCAGGCGGCGCAACGGCGGCTGCACACGCTGGTTGCCGATCTGCTGGCCGACGCGATCCGAGACGGTGGGATCCGCTCCGATGTATCGGTTGGCGAGCTGGCGACGTACTGTCTGCACGCCCTGACGGCGGCCGACGAAATGGCCGACGATCAGGCGGTCGATCGGTTGGTCGAAGTCGTTCTCAGAGGTCTACGGCCCGCGGCCTGACGGAACGGCCGTGAGCCCGGAAACCTCTCTGTGCCGTTCTGCCGAGGAGCCCGTGATGTCGGCTGCGGGCGAGGGCGATCACGCCACGCCTGGCCAGCACGATAGTCGCCAGCTTCAGGCCTGCCAGCGTGAGAAAGAGTAGAACGGCGGCGCTGGTCAGACGCTGATCGGTGATCAGGCTCCCGCCGAGCATCAGGTGAGCGGTGACAGCGAGTGCCGCGATGACGGTGATCGCCGCAAGGCGGAGCTTCGGCCGCCGCCCGTCCTTGGTGGCAGTCGGCGACCCCGAATTCGGCAACACGTCGACTTCGGCCCACTCCACCGTCAAAGGGGTTCGGTGACTCATGCGTTCGAGGTTTCTGCCGATGACCGTCTGTATCTGCTCTAGGTAGCCGGTGTTGGGAGCCTCGACGTGCGCGATGAGCGCATCCGTGGTGGCGGTGAGATCGCAGCGCCCCCAGGGGGCAAAGGTGATCGTTCCCGCTGTACCCGACCACTCGGCGGTCACCGTGACATCGCGGCGCGGTGCTGTTTCGCTGTGGGCCGCGTTCGGCCCGGAACCGATCATCGAGGCGTGTCGGCACAACTGGGCGAGGAAACGCTCGGCGCGATCTGTGGGGATGCGAGCCTCCGACGTCGCCATACGCGCGCCCTCCATTGTAGTCGCCGACAGTAGGTCGGTCCTGCTTCGGTTCCAGGATTATCAGTACATTATGTCTCTGTCAAGGACGGTATGTATAGAACACGGAGTGGCGAACCGGGTCTCGCAGGGTCGCTCCAGGTGCTCATGAGTAGAGCCTGCTGTGTCGCGGATGTCGATCTGGGCCCAGCGCATGCGCTGGCCACGCACGCTCGGTGGCGTCGGGTCGGGCTGTGGGCGTAGGGCGGTCATCGTGATCACGTTCCGGGTCGCCTGAGGCCACTTTCATTTTACAATACATTATGTATTGTTTGCGTCGAAGTGTCTAGCTGTTCTAGGCCGTCCGGATGATGGCGAAGCAGGCGGGGTGCAGAGTTGTTGCTATGTTGATCTAGTGAGACTGATCGGTCGGGTATTGAGAGGGTGGAACCCGGCCGCATTCGTTGTCTTGCTTCTCGTTCTCACCTGCAGCGAGATCGAATCATCCACGGAGCACCAGCATTACGACCTTGCCGGATGGTCGCCACCCGGGGAGCAGCGGCTGCTACCTGAGCACCCGCACTACACCGTTGACCCGGCCGACTGGTCAGTATCGGTAGTTCATCGTGCGCACGACGAATGGTGGACGCAGGCAACCGGTCACTCGGCAATCTATCCGCCGTCGGACACCCAGGCACACAACGAGACTCCGAAGGGCGTGGCTTCGGTGCGCGGCCCACCCGGGTACGTTCGGTCCGGCTGCGGCCGTGACCTTCTTCTTCGCTGCTGTATAGATCGGCGCTGACCGAGATCACGCTCCGTGCGCGGTCAGGCATGAACTGCGGCGCCAGCCGCCGATTCGCTGCCGGTGCATGACCGGCACGCTGAGCTCGGCCGAGAGCGTGCGACCGTCGACGGCAAACGTCAGGCGCATCCGACACCCGGCCGGGAACCGCGTGGCGAGCCGAAACCGCAAGGGTGACAGGGTCCCTGGGCGAACGCTTGTCAGTATCGGCTCGGTGTCCACCGGCGTATCGCCGTGATGGACCGTCAGTTGCACTGGGCTGTGGAATGCCGCGACCGGCCTTCCGGCGCGAGCCACCGTGAACTCGAGGATCGAGTCCGTCCGCTCGCGCACTACGGCCAGGTCGACTGCGTAGTCGTCGACTTCTACCGAACAGCAGATCTCCATGTCAGCGCGTCCTCCGTGAATACCTTCGCCTCTGCTGGGTGCAGGTATTCACCGTAGAGATCCGCTGGCCGCGTCGGAGGGCGCAAAAAGTGTCAGATACAGGACAGATCACGACATGGCATCGGCCTCGAGCGCCTCGGAACACCGTGTCCACGTCGATGATTCGGCTGCTGCTCAGCGCGGCTCGGGACGCGGGATTGGGAAGCGGCGGCATTGTCACCCTGCCCGGTTTGACGGAGGAAGTCCTGGCCGATGATCGCAACCGCGTCAACACCTTGTGCGCCAACGCCCTGTGGGGCTATCTCGTCCAATCCGCCTGTACATCCCACGTCGGAACGGACCTCGCCGATCGTGCGACCCCTGGGTCCCTCGGCGTGTGGGATCACCTCTTCACAGCAGGCTCGACTGTATTGGAAGGGCTGCGAGACGCCACCACGTATCTCGGTACCGTTGCCGATACCGATCGGGAGCATCTCGACGTTCGATGCGACGGCGACCTGATCGTCCTACGCCATCGTTCGGTCGATCTGGAAGACGACGTGGCCGCTGCGGTGGGCGACTTCGTCGTCGCGACTCTGGTTCAGCGCATGTCGGAGGTAGCCCAACGTCGTGTCGTCCCGGTTCGAGTAGGCCTTGCGCACCGGGCGCCCCGAGGTTCAGCGCACCGTCTTCTCGCAGAACGCCTCGGAACTTCCCGTATCGACTACGGCCAGCGCGAGGACGCCATCGTCATCCTGGCTGAAGATGGTCTAACGCCGGCACCGCACCCTCGACCGGGCCTTACCGCGATCTTGCGTGACCACGCCGATCTGCTCTTGGACAGCGCACGCGTGGTCGGTGACTGGCGCACCATGCTGCATGCCTTGGTTGTCGAAATCATGCCGGAGGGGTCTCCTACCCTTCCGGTGGTCGCCGCCAAACTGGGGATGAGCCCTAGAACTCTGCAACGAAGACTCGACGAAGCCGGCACGAGCTGGCGCACCGAGGTCGACTCCGTTCGGGCTGAACAGGTGCGGCTTCTGGGAAGCGAATTGTCCCAGCGAGCAGTCGCTACTCGGCTCGGTTACCGGGATGAGCGAAGTCTGCGCCGGGCGAGGCAGAGGTGGGCCAACCCCGGCAATCGCCCATGATCGCCGAGCATATTCCCGGCGTTGGTTGATCGGGGCTAGCCTTGGGTGTTCGTCCGATGCGCTACGTGAGGTCATGTTTCCAACTCTGAGGAGTTCCATCATGTCTCTGCGTTCCACGATGCTTCGATGCCTTCTGCCCGTAGTCGCTGTGGTTGTGCTTGCGGCGGCGGGGTGTGGTGACGACGATGCCGGAAACGGCGATGCGCTCTCGTCGACCGCCACCGGGATTTCGGCGACTTCTGTGACCACTACTTCTCCGCCGTCCAGCAATTACAACGACGCCGATGTGACGTTTTTGCAAATGATGTACTCGCACCACGCGCAGGCGATCGAAATGTCGGACCTGGTGCCCTCTCGGTCGCAGGATACGGAAGTGATAGATCTTGCTGCGAAGATCAAGGCTGCTCAACAGCCTGAAATGACGCAAATGCAGTCATTGCTCGAGGGGTTCGGGAAGCCGGTGCCGTCGGGAGACGGCATGATGGGGCATGACATGCCGGGAATGATGTCTCCGGAGCAGATGTCCTCGTTGGAGGGTATGTCTGGTCCGGATTTCGACAGAATGTGGCTCGAGATGATGATCAGCCATCATGAGGGAGCGGTCGAAATGGCCCAGACCGAGATCGCCACGGGGGCCAATGACCAGGCCAAGCAACTTGCGCAGTCTGTGGTGTCGGCTCAGCAGGCTGAGATCGATCAGATGAAGGGAATGCTCGCCCAGCGGTAACTCGATTTCCGACACACGGAATGACTGGGACATCTAACGGTGCCACGCCGAAATATCGGGGGACTATCGGCTGCGTTGGTCCGGCTTGTGTCGCGTCTCCGTCGCGCCGGCCTCGAGAGCTACTCGGGCTGCCGCAGCGACACATCCGACCGCGCATCGCGCGATGGTCCTGACTGTGGGGTGCCTGGCGATTCGAACGATCGCCGTTGAAGAGGACATGAGTCGAGGGTCCTTTCCCTGTGTAGGAGTGGGCGGCAGTCTCCTGCCGCCCACTCCTACGATCGGTTACTGCGCGGTCGACTTGAATCGTCGCAGGCGCAGGCTGTTGCTCACCACGAAGACTGAGCTGAATGCCATCGCGGCACCGGCAAGCATCGGGTTGAGCAGGCCGGCCATGGCCAGCGGGATCGCGGCCACGTTGTAGGCGAAGGCCCAGAACAGGTTGCCCTTGATCGTGGCCAGGGTGCGCCGGGACAGCCGGATCGCGTCGGCGGCGGCGCGCAGGTCGCCGCGGACCAGGGTCAGGTCGCTGGCCTCGATGGCGACATCGGTGCCGGTGCCCATCGACAGCCCGAGATCGGCCTGGGCGAGGGCGGCCGCGTCGTTGACGCCGTCACCGACCATCGCGACGACCTTGCCCTCGGCCTGCAGCCGCTTGACGGTGTCGACCTTGTCCTGTGGCAGCACCTCCGCGATCACCTCGTCGATGCCCACCTCGTCGCCGATGGTGCGGGCCGCGCGCGCGTTGTCACCGGTCAGCAGGATCGGGGTCAGGCCGAGTTCGCGGAACTGCGCGATGGCCTGGGCCGAGGTCGGCTTCACCGCGTCGGCGACGACGAGGACGCCGCGCGCCTTACCGTCCCAGCCGACGGCGACGGCGGTCTTGCCCGCCGACTCCGCCTCCGTCATCGCGGTTTCCAGGTGCTCCGGCAGCGGCTGCGACCAGTCGGCCAGCAGACGCGCCCTGCCCACGATCACCGCGGACCCGTTCACCACGCCCTGCACGCCGAGACCCTCGACATTGGCGAAGCCCTCCACCGGCAGCAGCGTGCCGAACTCGTCCTGCGCGCCCTTGGCGATCGCCTGCGCGATCGGGTGCTCCGAGGAATCCTCCAGCGCCCCGGCCAGTTCCAGCACCCGGCCGCGCTCCTCGCCTTCGGCGGGGATCACGTCGAGCAGGGTCATCTTGCCGGTGGTGACGGTGCCGGTCTTGTCCAGCACGATGGTGTCGACCTTGCGGGTCGATTCCAGCACCTCGGGGCCCTTGATCAGGATGCCGAGCTGGGCGCCGCGCCCGGTGCCGACCATCAGCGCGGTCGGGGTGGCCAGGCCGAGGGCGCACGGGCAGGCGATGATCAGCACCGCGACACCGGCGGTGAAGGCCGACGCGATCGCGCCGCCGGTACCGAGCCAGAAGCCGAGCGTTGCCACGGCCAGCGCGATGACGATCGGCACGAAGATCCCGGAGATCTTGTCGGCCAGGCGCTGGGCTTGGGCCTTGCCGGTCTGCGCGTCCTCGACCAGCTGCGCCATCTGGGCGAGCTGAGTGTCGGAGCCGATCCTGTTGGCGCGCACCAGGAGTCGTCCACCGACGTTGACGGTCGCGCCGGTGACGGTGTCGCCCGCGCCGACCTCCACCGGCACCGACTCGCCGGTCAGCATCGACGCGTCGACCGCCGAGCTGCCCTCGCTCACCACGCCGTCGGTGGCGATCTTCTCGCCGGGCCGCACCACGAACTCGTCACCGACGGCCAACTGCTCCACCGGGATTCGCGTCTCGACACCGTCGCGCAGCACCGCGACGTCCTTGGCGCCCAGCTCCAGCAGCGCCTTGAGCGCCGCGCCCGCCCGGCGCTTGGACCTGGCCTCGAAGTAGCGCCCGGCCAGGATGAACGTGGTGACGCCCGCCGCAGCCTCCAGGTAGATGCTGCCGGTGCCGTCCATCCGCGCGATGGTGAACTCGAACGGGTGCTTCATCCCCGGCGTGCCCGCGGTGCCCCAGAACAGGGCGTACAGCGACCAGCCGAACGCGGCGAGCGTGCCCATCGACACCAGGGTGTCCATGGTGGCGGTGCCGTGCTTCAGGTTGGTCCAGGCAGCCTTGTGGAAGGGGAGCGCGCCCCACACCACGACCGGCGCGGCCAGCGTCAGCGAGAGCCACTGCCAGTTGGTGAACTGCAGAGCGGGGATCATCGCCATCGCGATCACCGGGACGGTGAGCACCAGCGAGACCAGCAACCGGGTCCGCAGCGAGGCGGTCGGATCGGGTTCGGCGGCGGCCTCCTCGGTGCGCTCCGGCTGCTTCGGGGCGGGGAGTGCCGCGGTATAGCCGGCCTGCTCGACGGTGGCGATCAGCTCCTCGGCGGAGATGTCACCGGAGAAGTCGACGCGCGCCTTCTCGGTCGCGTAGTTGACCGTGGCGGTGACCCCGTCGAGCTTGTTGAGCTTCTTCTCGATCCGGTTCGCGCAGGAAGCGCAGGTCATGCCACCGATCACCAGTTCTACCTGGCCGGTGCCCGGTGGGTGTGTCACGGCGGTCATGGGGTGCTCCATTCTCATTTCGGTGAGGTTCCGAGTGCGGTCTGGTTGTCAGATTCGGTGGCGCGGTCGAAGTGGTGGCGGGACCGGTCGCCGGAATTGCGTGGTGGACTGGGGGCCGTCATGTCGAGTCGTGGGGAGGGTCGAGTGGGTCGGTGGTAGGGAATGGGCCAGGCGCGCGTTGCCCGTGTTATTCCCTCGAAATTGGCTGTGGCACAGTTCTTTCAGTGGCCATGACCGGGGGCGCCGTGATCTGCGGGCGCAGGGGCCGGTGCCACGGTTGCCTTCGCTTCCTGACTTGTGCCCGTCACGCGCAGGGTGAACTCGGCGGTGCGGACCACGCCCTGGTGCTGGAAGTCGAGGAACAGGCGGTAGTCGCCCGCGCTCGGCGCGTTCACCACGAAGTCGATGCCGGGACCGGCCGGTGTCACGCCGTCGCCGGGTGTGCCTTCGGGGTGAACGTGCAGGTAGGCGAGGTCGGCGGCGCGCAGGGCGACCAGGTGGCCGTAGGCGCCGAGGTAGGGCTGCAGGTCGGTGACCGGGGTGCCGTTGCGGCTCACCGACAGCGTGACCTTCGAGGACTCGCCCGGCTTCACCGTGCCGTTCAGGGCGACGGTGTACTCGCCGACCTTCGCGGTGGTCGCCGGGGCGGGCAGCGCCTGCACGTCGTAGTTGCCTGCCACGCGCAGGTCGGCGCCGAGGGTCAGGTTCGACCCGCCCGCCGGGGTGAAGTCGGCGAACACCCGGTAGTCGCCCGCCCGGCTCAGGTTCAGCGGCACCGACCAGGTGCCCGCGGCGTCGAGCACCGGGTGGACGTGCTGGAAGGCGGCCATGTCGCGGCGGACCACGATCAGGTGCAGGTCTTTGTCGTGGCTGGTCTTGTACTCGGTGAGCGGTGCGCCGGTCGCGTCGAGGATGCGGAACGAGACGGGCATCTGCGCCGCGCTCTTCACCACCGTTGTGTCCAGGGCCAGTGTGTAGCCCTGGTCGGTGACCAACAGCCCGCCGGGCAGGTCGTCGGTCGACGGTGCCGCGGCCGAGTGCTCGCCGTGCCCGGCCGGTCCGGCGGTCTCGTCCGGTTCTGGACCGACCAGGGCGCCGACGCCGAGAGCGATCCCGAAGACCGCCGCGAGGCTGAGGGTGAATCCGGCGAACTTGGTTGTCGCGTTCATCGAGTTTCCTTTCTTTCTGTGTCCGACTAGGCGACGAGGGCCAACTGGCGCGTTGCGCGCGGCCACTGCCGGTGATCGGCGTCGATGACGTAGGGGTGGGTGTGCTGGTAGAGGCGCTCGCTGATGCGGATCGCGTCGGTCAGGCGGGCGGGGTCGATGGTGCCCACCTCGTGTAGGTGGGTGATCTGCTCGGGATCGTGACGCGGCCAGGACCGCACCGCGACCGTGGTACCGACGGCTGCGAGGACGGCCAACACGATCCAGGTGGTAGTGAATCCGGCCGCACTGGTGAGCCACCCGGCGATCGGGTAGGTGAGCAGCCAGGCCAGGTGTGACAGGGAGAACTGAGCGGCGAACAGCGCGGCGCGATCGGCGGGCTGCGAAGACTTACGCAGGATCTGTCCGGTGGGAGTGAGGATGGCGGCGGTGCCGGCGCCGATCACGGCCCATGTCGCCATCGCGGCGCTCCAACGCCATTGGCCCGCATCGGCAGTCGACAACGTGATGGCCGACCCGAGTCCGAAGATCAACGTCGCGGCGCCGACCAGCATCACGGGCCGAGCGCCGATCCTGTCGAGGACGCGTGGCAGGGCCAGCGCGACGATCATTGTTCCGAAGCCATTGGCGGCCAGCAGAATCGCGACTCCGGTTTGTGTTCCGCCGAGCGTGTCGCGGACGTAGTTGACAGTGTTGACCATGATCACCGACCCGGCTGCCGCCACGACGAGGTTCAGGCCGAGCAGGCCGCGCAGCCGTGGAGTGGCGGCGAAGATCCGCATTCCGACCGTGATTCGTTCACGGAAGCTGCCCGGGGTGGTGGCGCCCGCGTTGGGGATACGTGTCGAGATCACGAGGACGGCTGAGACCGCGAAGCCGATGGCGGTGCCGACGAACAGCCAGTGGAAGCTGATGAGGGTGAGCGCTGCTGCGGCCAGCATCGGGCTGAGCAGCGTCTCCATGGTGGCGGCGAGCTGGGCCGCCGACAGTGCGCGGGTGTAGTCGCGTTCGTCGGGCAGGATGTCGGGGATCACGGCCTGGTAGGTGGGGGTGAAGGCGGCCGAGGCGGTCTGTAGGACCGCGATCAACACGTAGATGTGCCAGATCTGGTCGATGAACGGTAGAGCGAGCACGACTCCCGCGCGAATCGCGTTGAGCGAGACGAGGAAGAGTCTGCGCGGGAACCGGTCGGCGTAGGCGGCGACGATCGGGGCGACCGTCACATAGACGAGCATCTTGATGGTCAGTGCGGTGCCGAGGACCGCGCCGGCGTCGGCGCCGGCGAGTTCGTAGGCGAGTAGGCCGAGCGCGACGGTGGTGAGGCCGGTCCCGAACAGGGCCGTCATCTGGGCGGTGAAAAGTCGCAGATAGTCGCGGTTGGCGAACAGCGAGGTAATCATCGGGGTTGTCCTTCTACTGCTGTATCGGTGCTGTGCACCTGATGAAGCTGAGCGCGGCCACCCGTACAGAGGCACTGACTTCCCCGACGCTCTGCCTCCATGTCACCGAGTCGAGGGCGGTGACATGGAGGCGACGGGGCATCAGTTCTGGACGAGCTCGTAGCCGAGGTTCTCGACGGTGTCCTGAATCAGCGCGTCGTCGACCGCGCCTGCGCCGATGACGGTCATCCGGCCGGTGGCGAGTTCGATGTCGACACCGTTGATGCCGTCGAGCTTGCCGATCTCGGCCTTGACCTTGCCGACGCAGCTGCCACACGACATACCCGAAACGACGTAGGTGCTGGTGCTGGTGTTGGCGCTCATGACCATTTTCTCCTTGTGCTTCTGGGGCTTTCCGAGAACGAACGATACGACGTAGCGGCTCGTTTGTAAACCCCTAGGGGGTATACGTATGAAACTTTACCGGTACCCCCAAGGGGTATGTATGGTGTCGGTATGACAAAGCTGAATCGGATAGTCGTGGTCGGAGCTTCTCTCGCGGGTCTACGCGCGATACAGGCACTGCGAGCGGAGAACTTCGCCGGTGACATCACCTTGATCGGCGCGGAGAACCACGCGCCTTACAACCGACCGCCCCTGTCGAAAAGCGTCCTCGACGGCGACGACGACATCACCCTGCCCGGCGCGGAACTGCTCGACAGTGACTGGCTGCGTGGCAGGCGGGCCACAGCACTGAGTACCGTCGATCGAGCAGTCGTACTCGACGATGGTTCGGACGTTCGGTTCGACGGGCTCGTCATTGCAACCGGTGCGCGACCTCGTGGTTTCACGACGCCACCGGGCGGCGTGCACAGCCTGCGCACGGTCGACGACGCGCTCGCGCTGCGTGCCGAGTTGGCCGCAGGCCCATCGCACCTGACCGTGATCGGTGGCGGCTTCGTCGGCAGCGAAGTGGCATCGACGGCCCGGCGGCAGGGTATCGCTGTCACCCTCATCGACGCCGGGATCCATCCGATGGCTGCGACGGTGGGGGAGCGGGCCGCGCGGTGGCTCGCTCGCCACCACGAGCGCCACGGCGTCGAGCTGGTATCCGGCGTCCGTGCGAGTGGTTTCGACGGTGAAAGCCGGGTCACCGCAGTGCGTTTGAACAACGGAAGCGCAATCCCGACGAGCCTGGTCGTCGCGGGTACCGGTGTGGAACCGAACACCGACTGGCTGCGCGAGAGCGGCCTGAAGCTCGACAACGGGGTCGTGTGCACCAGTTCGCTGTTCGCTGCAGGCGAATCGGCGATCGTCGCCGCGGGGGATGTGGCGAGGTGGTCGCACCCGCTCTACGGTGGTGCGCTGGTGCGCGTCGAGCACTGGGCCAACGCCAACGAACAGGGCGCCGTAGCGGCCCGCAACCTGCTCGCGGGCCCCGAGGCAGCGGAAGATTACTCCGCAGTTCCGTCCTTCGCGACCAACGTGCACGGTGCCCGCATCCAGATCGCCGGCCTCCCCGCACTCGGCGACGCCGAGCGTGTCCTGATCGACGACCCGGCTGAGGATCGACTGGTGGTCGCGTTCACCGCCCGCGATGTCATCGTCGGCGCCGTTGCGGTGAACGCACCCAAGGAACTGATCAGGCTCAAACGTGCGATCAGTGCACGGGCTGCGGCAGCAGAGATCGCGGCTTGACGGTAGTGAGCGGCGCCGGGCGGTGAATCATGCCCGGCGCCGCATCGACCTGTGCTCGGCTGCCTTGGTCAGCGGTGAGTTCGGGCCAGCGCGGCGAGTCCCGCCGCCGCGCCGACTCCACCGAGGATCAGACCGCCGATTCCGAACCAGAGCGCGGCATCGGTATCGGTCTCAGGATGACCCGCTTGGACGGATTCGTCCTCAGTGCCGTGCGAGTGACCGTCGCCGGGGTCGGCGGCCGCGAGGGTCAACACAGGCAGCGGAAATTCCGGTTCGTCCGCACCGGCAGGGGTTGGCTGATCCCAGGTGTCGACCCGACCGTCGCTATAGGTCTGCACGGCTTTGAACTCCACTGTGTCCTGCTTCGGCATAGGGCCGGCGTAGAGAACGAAACGTTGGAATCGGCCGGGACCGACACCGGTGCCGGGGGCTGCGGTCCAGGTCACCGAGGTCGCCAAGTTGTTCGAGTCGCGGTGCACGACCGCGTCCCAGCCGGGCATGGTCTCGGTCCGTGCGGTTTTCAGACCCGGGAGCTCGACTGTCAACACAGTGGTCGAGGCTTGGTCTGACTCGTTGGAGATGCGGAACGACAGGACCGAGGAGACCCCTTGTTTCGCTCCGGGGGCTTCGACGGCCAGATGTGCGGAAGCGACGCCGCCGGTCAACACAGTCGCGGTCGCGACGGCGCCGGTGATGACGGCGATGCGCCGCAGGATGGTGTTCATGTCATGTGTCCTTCTCATAGTCCGGAATGTCGGGGTGGCCGAGGGCTCCGCTGGGGGTCCTCGGCGTTCGACTCCGGTGGTGGTGTTCCTGACTCCGTAGCGGGCGCGGCTCAACGCCGGGCCGTCGGCGAACCGGTGGCAAGCCGGTGCTGTGCCGGTTCCGAGGGCGCGGGGTCGGTGCGTTCCAGCCGCACCAGGGCAAGGGCCGCGATAGCACCGATAGCGGTCAGCCCTGCCCACACCGCCCAATCGGCTCCCGCGTCGCGGGCAGCGCCGACGATGGCTCCGGTGGCGAGGTTGCCGATGAGGATGCCGACCCCGACGACGGTGTTGTAGAACCCGTAGTGCGTCGCGACGAGCCTGTCGCCCGACAAGGACACAACGGTGTCCATCTCGAAGGGGAAGACCGCGGCGGTGCCGATCGCCAGCAAGGTCGTCGTGACCAGGAGTGCCACGACGGCGGTGATCGTCCCGAACGGGCTCGGTCCCGACACCACGATCAACGGGACGAACGATGCAGCGAGGACTGTCATACCGGCGACAAGACTTCGGCCCGCACCCCATCTGGCGCGCAGCCATGCGGTGATGCGCAACTGGCCCGCGACCGCGACAACACCGGACACGACGAACAACGCCGAAACCAACGTTTGAGCCTGAGCCCCTGCGATGAACTCGGCTTGAAGCGGCAGCGCCAGGTAGACCTGGAAAGACAACACGTAGGAGCCGATCATGGCTACGGAGAACGCGAGGAACCGCCGATTGGACATCACGGTGCGCCAATCCTCGAGTACTGAGGTCTTCTCCGTCGAGGGCTTGCCTCTGCGGGCAGGCAGTGCGAACAGTTGCGCGACGGTCAGTGCGGCGAACACCGTCGCGGCAACGGCCGCGGTGGCTCGGAAATCGACCGCCATCAACGCCAATCCCACCAGAGGGCCTGCGAGGATGCCCGCTTGGTAGAACATGTTGAACACGGCGAAGGCCTCGACGCGACGTTCACCGGCATCGGCGGCGAGATACGCGCGGACAGCTGGGTTGAACAAGGCCCCGGCGAATCCGGTCGCCGCCGAGGCGATCAGGACGGTCGGTAGTGAGTTCGCCACGATCAACAGGGCGAATCCGCCGGTGCGCAACAGGCAGCCGGCGACGATGAGCGGTTTGTAGCCGAGCCGGTCGGCCAGTGTTCCGCCGATAAGGAACATGCCCTGCTGGGAGAAGTTGCGAACACCGAGGACGAGCCCGACCGCCCATGCCGCCAGCCCCAGTGGGCCGGCCAGGTAGCCGGCCAGATAGGGCATCAGCATGTAGAAGCCGAGGTTGATGCCGAACTGGTTGATCATCAGCAGTTGTGCGGGCCGGTCGAAACTGGCGAATTTGGTGAACACGCTCATGAGGTGAACTCCCTGGCCGGCCACGACAGCGGGGAACGGACTGAGGAGCACTTGGTCCAGCTCTGGACGACCCGATCCCCTGGATGTGCGATCGTGTCGGGTTCAACCGGCGGGGCCGCGTCCAACAGCCCGTGTTCGGCGCAATAGGCGTCGTTGTAGATCGTGTCGAAGTAGCGCAGCGGGCCGTCCGGAAAGACGGCCGCGATATTGGTATCCGGGTCGCTCACCCGGGCGAGCCAACCCGCGACCAAGGCAACCGCGCCGACACTCCAGCCGCCGGTCGCGTGATGGGTAGAGGCCAAGGTCCGCGCGGCCCACACCGCTTCGGCGGGGGCGATCCAGTGGACTTCGTCGAAGGCGTCGTAGTCCACGTTGGCGGGAAAGATGCTCGAGCCCAGGCCGCGCATAAGCCGCGGTCCGGCGGGCTGGCCGAAGATCGTCGAGGCGACAGTGTCGACCCCGACCAGTTTCATCGCCGGGTTGAACCGGCGCAGCACTCGCGCGACGCCTGCGGAGTGGCCGCCCGTTCCGACCGCGCAGACCAACGTGTCGACGGTGCCGAGCTGTTCGATCAGCTCGAGCGCAAGAGATTCGTACCCGTCGACGTTGTCGGGGTTGCTGTATTGGTCGGGGCACCAGGCGTCAGGGTCTCGGGCCAGTAGTTGGGCCACGCGCTCACGACGGGCCTGCTGCCAGCCGCCGCTGGGATGCGGCTCGGCCACCAGTTCGACCCTCGCCCCGTAGGCGGCCAGCATCTTGGCCACGATCGGTTCCAGGCCGGGATCGGTCACGACGGTTACTGGATGCTGGTAGACCATGCCCGCCAGAGCGAGGCCCAGACCCAGCGTGCCGCTCGTCGACTCGACGACGCGAGCGCCAGGGCGCAGATCTCCGCGCTCGCGGGCGCGGCGCACCATGTGGAGCGCTGGTCGGTCTTTCATCCCACCGGGATTGAAGCCTTCGAGCTTGGCCCAGAATCCACGTCCCGACTCTGCGAACGGTTCCCCGATCCACAACACAGGCGTGTTGCCGACCAATCCGCGCGGAGCGTGGGTGGCGTCAGGGGCGCCGAGCAGACGAGGGTAGTGGTCGAGCTTCTTGGTGAGCATGACCTTGTTCACGTATTTGTCTCTTCCTGCAATCGCGCTCGCGATGGGCGGCGCGTCACGACGACGGACAGCGGTCCCCGGCCGACATGTCGAGTCGGCCTGGCGCTGACCGGTCAGCGTCGGGCGATGCAGTGCAGAGACAGGATTGTGCGACCACAGGGGGATCGCGGCCGCCCAGGCGGGCCACGAATACCGACTCCACCCGCCGGTGGAAGCGGAGTCGCAGCGAATACCGCGGTGATCGCGGCGAGCATCAGCAAAGAGAAGACGAGCGTCACGATCCCCGGCGGGATCGCTTTGACTGTGCAGTGGAGAGCGTCGACGTCACAGTGTGCAGCTGTGGTGATCCCGTTCAGAAAGTCGTGAGCGTCGAGCATCGGGCTCGCGGCGGCGGGAGCGTGATGGCCGTCGAGGTGAGAGTGTTCGCGGACCAGCGAGCAGTCGACAGCGGGCACCACAAGCAGCGCTGCCAGGAACAGCGCTGTCGGCCATCCGGCCCGTCGTGATGGAACCAGAAGTCGCATTATGACCCAATGGTAACGAATGGGTAACATGGCCGGCAATCGGGACACGCTCACCGATCGGCCCCGATCGAATGGGCGGGGGCGAGTGTTGGACGCTTGCGCGAGAGGCGCGCCGAGGTGCGCAGGCGGTCCGAACGCGACGTGCACCTTCAGACCTCCATAGTCGAATTTCTCGGGTGTCGACAACTCGATGTATATCCGCGAAGAGGGGCCGACAAGTCGGCACCGCACGCCAAATTTACTGTCCCGCTGCGCGACTGTCGCGGTGGTGTGATCAGGGGCACCTAGCTCGGGGTTTGATTGCTGGGCGCGTTCGCGTATCGCGGTATCGCGATGAAGACCGCTAGAAGCCCACCCCTGGACTGCCTCCATCTTCATAGCCGCCGTGCTGCTTGTTGCCGGGGCGTTCACGGTGGTGTGAAAAATGGGACCCAGGCGCCGATACCTTGAGCGGACCGAGCGGCAACAATGGGAAAATGAGTACCAGTTGGCAGGACGGATGGATGGAGGTCCTGCTTCCGCAATCGCTGGACCAGGCAGCGCTCGACTCCGTCTTGCGTCTACATGTCGAGGTAGCCCTGTCGAAAAACGGGCAACGACTCATTGGCTTTGCACATGGACCTGGCCTGGCGCATTCGCCTGGCGTCACCTGCTGGCCGGTCACTTACACCAGCAGCGCCGATGAGAACGCGGCCTCCTAGCCCGTTCGGTCGACGGCTGTGGTCCGGCCGTCGAGATTGCTGGGCTGTGCCGTGGATGGTCTTATGTCTCAGCCGACGGCCGGTTGTCGCTTGGGCATGGACTGATCCAGTTCGCAATTCAGATGGCCGGGTGCTTGGTGCACGAGTTGTCGGATGAGTTTCGCCAGCGGGCGAGTGTCGCCCCGAGGTGCGTGACCGAGCGAAACTAGTCGCGCGTAGTCGCTGATGGGCAGGGGTCGACCAACCTGGGCAGTAGTGCTCGTGTCGCCTCGTCCGCGGGGAAGAAGGTCTCGATCGCGAGTTCGTCCATCGTGATGTCGCGGGGCGAGCCGAATACTGTCACCGCGTAGATCAGGGACAGTTCGCCGAGGTCGGTGGTCAAGCGCATCGGGATGACGAGGTCGTCGAGGGGATCGGGGTTCGTGTCCGCGGTGGCAGCGATCGGGTAGGACTCGATCTCGGTGATCAGGGTGGCGAGTTGGGGGTCGGCGGTGCGTTCGTACTGGCGGCGGGCCCGGCGAAGCGCGTTGTCGCGCCAGCGCGCTGGGTCGCGCAACTGCGGTGCCAGGCCTTCGGGGTGCAAGGTTGCGCGCAGCATGTTGAGTGGAGGACCGGTGAGCGTGGTCGGCACCGCCGACAGCATGGCCGACATAGCCCGGTTGGCGGCCAGGACCTCCCAGCGCGCGTTGACCGCGACAGCGGGGTTGGGATCGTGTCCGGCGAGTACTGCCTGGATAGCGTGGCGGGCCGTACCGAGATCATCCAGGGGATGTTCGGGATACTCCGGTGCCAGCCCGGCAGCGAGGAACAATGTGTTGCGATCCCGAAGCGGGACTTCGAGTTCATCGCACAGCCGGGTGATCATCGTCCGGCTCGGCACCGCCCGCCCGGTCTCGAGGAAGCTCAGATGCCGCGTGGAGATGTCGGCTGCAAGTGCCACATCGAGCTGGGAGCGTCGGCGTCGCGTGCGCCATTGCCGGAGCAGGGTGCCTGCCGGAGCGGATGCCGTGGTCACCCCTAGATTGTGCCGACCGGTCCGTGCATGCTCCATTACCCACGACGTAATCGACGGCGCGCGGTCGCGGCGTGATCCTGAACTGACCCGAGCGAAGGAGACAGACATGATCCTGATCGAGATAGCGAGTCCTGCCGGTCGTTTCGACGAGGCCGACCGGCAATCGATTGCCGAGCACATCTGGTCGGTGGTGCTCTCCAGCGATCACGCACCGGCTGAGACGATGTATCGGGCCCGCCAGATGGCCCATCTGGGTTTCCGCGACCTGAGCTATTGGCACACTGGTGACGGCCCTGCGAGCCCCGACGTCGCCCCGCCCGTAGTCGCATCGGTCACCGTGCCCAAGGAATGGCAGGACGAGACCGCGCGGCACATGATCGGCGTGATCAAGGCCGCGATCCGCCAGGTCGACAACGCGCACGGCCGACGGCGTGAGCCCGGCACCATGTGGGTCCTGGTGAACGGCGTCGCCGACGGCAGTATCGGCATGGACGGCAAGGCCTCCACCGCCGCCGACGTCCTGCATGCGCTGACCGCCGATTATCAGGCCGCGGTCAAGGCAGGCAGAGGTATGCCGGTCCCGGAAGGACGCCTCGTCGACCCGATCTGTGGGATGCTCGTGCGCCACGGAGCGGGAGCGATCACGGTCGAGGACAACGGAGAAATCATCGGTTTCTGCGCACCGGGATGCCGAGATGCCTACCTCGCCCAGCAAGCACCCGCGTGAGCTCGTCCGCAACACCATGTTCGGGGCGGGCTGGTTGCACGCACCGCGGTCACCGACATCGGCGTCTGCCGTGGGCCGCAAGGGATAAGGTGTCCGTCACCGGGTCTGGGTATTGCGCCGCAGATGACGGATCCCCCAAGGCCGCAACCGATCTCGTTGAGCGCTCCCACCCGCTTGCAGATTGCCGGCCCCTCGAGCGCACCGGACGTACACCAGTGGCGACATCCGGTGTGCGGCAGTGGTCAGCCACGTCAGGGCCGCGAACGCATCGAGCGTCGCACCAACTATGTCGTAGGCGTGACGCTCGCTGCGGTATGCGTGCCGGGCAGGTTCAGGCTCGGGTCGACAACAACTCTGTGACGAGGGCTTCAACTCGTGTCTTGATTTCATCGCGGATCGGGCGGACCGAGTCCACGCCCTTGCCTGCGGGGTCTTCCAGGACCCAGTCGCGGTAGCTGACACCGGGGAACGACGGGCAGGTGTCGCCGCAACCCATGGTGATGACGATGTCGGAGGTTTCCACGGCGTCGTAGGTGAGGATCTTCGGTTTCTGGTCGGAGATGTCGATGCCGAGTTCGGCCATCGCCGCGACTGCGGAGGGGTTGATCGTGTCGGCGGGTGCGCTTCCGGCGGAGCGGACCTCGATGGCGTCGCTGGCGAGGTGGGTGAGGAATCCGGCGGCCATCTGGGAGCGTCCGGCGTTGTGGACGCAGACGAACAGCACGCTGGGCTTGGTGGTCATGGGGGGCGGTGCCTTTCAGTTGGCGGGGAGGTCGAGTTCGGTGAGCAGGAGCCGGACGCGGGTTTCGATCTCGTCGCGGACGGGCCGGATGGCGGTGATGTCGAGGTCGGCGGGGTCGTCGAGGTCCCATTCCTCGTAGCGGCGTCCGGGGTAGAGAGGGCAGGCGTCGCCGCAGCCCATGGTGATGACGACGTCGGCGGCTTGGATGATTTCCTCGGTCCAGGGCTTGGGGAACTCGGTGGTGATGTCGATGCCGACCTCGGCCATCGCGGCGATGGCGGCGGGGTTGATCTCGTCGCCGGGTTCGCTGCCGCCGGACCAGGCCACCGCGCGGTCTCCGGCGAGGTGGGCGAAGAACCCGAGGGCCATTTGGGAGCGTCCGGCGTTGTGGGTGCACAGGAACAGCACTGTTGGGGTGCCGGTATGGGCTTTGCCTTCGACGCGGGCCAGGGCGTGCAGGCGTTGGCGGGCGAAGCGTTCGGCCAGTAGCGGCAGGTAGTTGATGACGGTCGCGCGTCCGGCGAACTGGTCGTAGGAGGAGTGCAGGAACCGTTCGATGGTCTCGATTCCGAAGGTTCCGTCGAACTCGCGTTGCAGGTGCGTGGCGGCGGTTTTGAGGGCGAGTTGCTGGTCGATGGTCAGGTCGTGGCGGGTGTGAGTGGGCGCGAGTGGGCTGTCGCTCATGGGTGTGTCCGTTGCTCGACGGGTGTGGTGAGTTCGGTGAGCAGGTTGTTGACGCGGGCGGCGATGTCGTCGCGAACCAAGCGCATGCGCTCGATGCCGTCGATGCCGCGTACGGAGGGTTCGTCGGTGTCCCAGTTGACGATCCGCACCCCGTCGACCGGGTCGATATGTGCTTCCCGCCCGAGCGTGACGACCACGTCGACCGAGCGCAGTAGGGCCGGGTCGATCGGTTTCGGGATCTCGGCGCTGATGTCGACATCGACTTCGCGCAGCGTTTCGGCGGAGAGAGCGTTGACGGTGGTGCCGGGTGCGGTTCCGGCGGAATGGACCTGCACGCGGTTACCGGCGACGGCTCGCATCAGCCCGGCCGCCATTTGCGATTTGCCACCGTTCTTCACACAGACGAACAGCACGGACGGGGTGGTGCTCACCGCGGTGTCACCTCATCGGTCGTCGCGACACCGGTGTGTGGGGTTGGCTGGAATCGTTTCCGCAGGGCGAGGGACACATAGACCAAGGCCACGAGCACGGGGACCTCGATGAGCGGGCCGACGACTCCGGCCAGGGCTTGACCGGAGGTGGCGCCGTAGGTGGCGATCGCGACGGCGATGGCGAGTTCGAAGTTGTTGCCCGCAGCGGTGAACGCGAGGGTGGTGGTGCGTTCGTAGCCCAGGCCCAGGGCCGCGCCCATCGCGTAGCCGCCGCCCCACATGATCGCGAAGTAGGCCAACAGAGGGATCGCGATGCGGACGACGTCGAGGGGGTGGGAGGTGATCTGCTCACCTTGCAGGGCGAACAGGATCACGATGGTGAACAGCAGCCCGTACAGCGCCCACGGCCCGATCTTGGGCAGGAAGCTGGATTCGTACCATTCGCGGCCCTTGGCGCGCTCGCCGAAGCGGCGGGTCAGGAATCCGGCCAACAGCGGAATGCCAAGGAAGATCAGCACCGATTTCGCGATCTGCCACGGTGAGGTGTCGATGGTGGTCTGTTCCAGGCCGAGCCAACCCGGCAGGACCGAGAGGTAGAACCAGCCCAGGACTGCGAACATGATCACCTGGAACACCGAGTTCAACGCGACCAGCACGGCAGCGGCCTCACGGTCACCGCAGGCGAGGTCGTTCCAGATGATGACCATCGCGATGCAACGGGCCAGACCGACGATGATCAGTCCCGTCCGGTACTCGGGCAGATCCGGCAGCAACAGCCACGCCAGGGCGAACATCAAGGCCGGGCCGAGGATCCAGTTCAGCACCAGGGAGCTGATCAGGAGTTTGCGGTCGCCGGTGACGGTGTCGAGTCGGTCGTAGCGGACCTTCGCCAGCACCGGGTACATCATGATGAGAAGGCCGATGGCGATCGGCAGCGAGATGCCGTCGATCTCCACGGCCGAGAGGGTGTCACCGAGACCGGGAATCATCCGGCCCAGCAACAGCCCGGCGATCATGGCGACGCCGATCCAGACCGGCAGAAACCGGTCGAGAGTCGACAGCTTGCCGACGACGGCGGGGTGCTCGGTGGTGGTCGTGCTCATGCGGTGACTCCGATCGCGGTGCCGCTCTCGACGAGCAGAACTTCCGACAGTCGTTGCAGGGCTTCGGGGACGACCCGGTAGTACACCCAGGAGGCGCGGCGTTCGCTGTCGAGCAGCCCGGCTTCGCGCAGCACCTTGAGGTGATGGGAGATCGTGGGCTGGGTCAACTCGATCCCGGCCGACAGGTCGCACACGCAGGCTTCCTGGCCCTCACGGGAGGCAATCGTGCTCAGCAGGCGCAGCCGGACCGGATCCGACAGTGCTTTGAACACGCTCGCCAGCTCGACGGCGTGAGGCTCGGACAGGGGCTCACGCACCAGTGGCGCGGCGGAGCACGCCTGCACAGGCGTCACCACCAACTTCGACTTCGACATACGCCAATATTGACCGATATCAATATGGCGAGGCAAGCAAACAGCCGGTGAACGCCAGGGGCTAGCCCTATCGCACAGGTGAGCGGCGTTCGAGCAGGACGGTGTCGTGCCAGACGCCGTCGCGTTGGGCGATGCGTTCGCGGACGCCTACGGTGCGGTATCCGGCGCTGTGGTGTAAGGCCAGCGAGGCGCGGTTGTCGGTGAAGATCGAGGTCTGCAACGTCCACAAGCCATCGTCGTCCGCGGCGAGGACCTGCTTGTGCAGCAGCGCCTTGCCGACGCCGCGTCCACGGTGGGAGTCGGCGACATAGACCGAGGTCTCGGCGACCCCGGCGTAGCAGTCGCGGCTCGATACCGGGCTGGCGGCGGTCCAGCCGACGACGCGGCCGTCGATCTCGGCGACCCATCGGTGGGCGGGCAGCCAATGCTTGTCGAGGTGGGCGCGGGTGGGGACCTCGGTCTCGAAGGTCGCGATCCCCGTGGCGATGCCCTCGGCGTAGATGCGGCGCACCTCGGCCCAGTCGCCGGGTTCGAGGGCGCGGATGGTGACGTCGGTGGGCAGGTCGGCGGGGCAGCACGGGCGCGGGGCGAGCAGGCCCATCACCGCGTCGGCGGCGTGCGGCAGTCCGGCGCAGCATGCCTCGTTGACGGTGACGATGGTCGCGGCACCTTCCTTGTGCAGGCGCACGAATCCCACGTCGGCGAGCTTGCGGACGTGATGGGAGGTCGTGGACTGACTGGTGCCCAGGATCTCGGTCAACGCGCCGACCGTGATGCCTTTCGGGGTCGTGGCCACCGCGTGCAGCAGCCGCACTCGCACTGGTTCGGCCAGGCAGGCGAACCACTCGGCGTAGGTGGTGGCTTCGCCGGTCGGCAGGACCTGGGCTTGGGGCAGAGCGATGGGCATGCGGCCAGTATATCGACGTAGATCGATGGTTGCTTTCATCGATGCCAGTCGATACTCTCGGCCGTAGTTAATCGATCTGCATCGATGAAAGAAGGTTCGTTATGAACTCCCTGCCTGTCGTAGTTATCGGAGCTGGGCCGGTCGGCCTGGCCGCCGCTGCCGAGCTGACCCGCCGTGAGCTGCCGTTCCTGCTGCTCGAACGCGGCGAGCACGCCGGTGCTGCCGTCGCGCAATGGCATCACGTGCGGGTGTTCTCGCGCTGGGCCGAGCTGATCGCCCCGGCCGCACGCCCGCTGCTCGACGCTGCGGGCTGGACCGAACCCGACCTCGAGGGCTACCCGACCGGCGCGGAGTGGGTCGAGCACTACCTGCGCCCGCTCGGCGCAGCACTCGGCGATTCGGCCCGGTTCAACACCGAGGTGACCGGTGTCGCGCGTCGAGGCCGCGACCGGGTCGTGGACGCCGGACGCGACAGCGAACCGTTGACCGTGCACGTGCGTAGCGCCCACGGGCGCGAGGAACGAATCATCGCCCGCGCGGTTATCGACACCTCCGGCACCTGGACGACACCGAACCCGCTCGGCGGAGACGGGCTGCCCGCCATCGGCGAAGCCGCTGCGGCGCAACGTATTTCCTACCGTGTGCCAGACCTCACCGACCCTGATATCGCGGCCCGCCACGCTGGCCGTCACGTGGTCGTCGCCGGAAGTGGGCACTCTGCGCTCACCGCGTTGATCGTGCTCGCCGAATTGGCCGGCGAGCACCCGGGCACTCGCATCACGTGGCTGCTGCGTCGGGGCACGATCGGATCGACCTTCGGTGGCGGGCAAGCCGACGAACTGCCCGCTCGTGGCGCCCTCGGGCTGCGCGCTCAGGCAGCGGTCGAGGCCGGACACATCAACGTGGTCACCGGATTCCGCACCGAGACCGTCGAACATACCGACCACGGCCAGCTCACGCTCATCCCCGCCGAAGGCGACCCTGTCACCGATGTCGATGAAGTGATCGTGCTGACCGGGTTCCGCCCGGACCTGTCCTGGCTCTCGGAAATCCGTCTCGACCTCGACGCCACCTTGCAGGCTCCGACGAAGCTGGCGCCGTTGATCGACCCGAACGCGCATTCCTGTGGCACGGTCTACCCGCACGGAGTCACCGAACTGTCCCACCCCGAACCCGGCGTGTTCCTGGCCGGGATGAAGAGCTACGGCCGCGCACCGACGTTCTTGGCGATGACCGGCTACGAGCAGGTCCGCTCCATCGTCGCCGCCCTCGCCGGAGACCACGAAGCCGCGCAACGAGTCGAACTCACCCTGCCCGACACCGGGGTCTGCGGCGGATCCGGCCTGTTCGACGCCCCCGCCGAAGAATCCACAGGCGGATGCTGCGGGGCCCCGACCGCCGTGCAGGAGCTGACCCTCAGCGTCCCGACCGCGATCCAGGAACTGCCCCTGACCTCCTCGCCCGCGCGCTGATCCACTGCGATGCAGGCTGTTTCGACACCGACGGCACCCGCCGCGACCGGGTTGCGGCGGGTGCTGGTGGTCTTGTGCGTCACCGAGATCACCAGCTGGGGAATCCTGTTCTACGCCTTCCCCGTCCTGCTCGGATCCATCGCCACCGACACCAGTTGGTCACCCACCGCGCTGACAGCGGTGTTCTCCGCCGGACAACTCCTCACCGCCCTCACCGGAATACTCGTCGGCCGTCGCCTGGACCGCCACGGACCACGAGTAGTGATGACCGCGGGCTCTGTGCTCGCGGTCGCCGCGCTGATCATCGTGGCCACCGCGCAGACCCTCATGGTGTTTCTGCTCGGCTGGGTATTGGTCGGGGTGGCGATGGGTGCGGTGCTGTATCCACCGGCGTTCGCCGCGCTGACCCGCTGGTACGGACCCGACCGGGTGAAAGCGCTGACCGTGCTGACCCTCTCAGGTGGACTTGCCTCCACCGTGTTCGCACCCCTGACCGCCGCACTGGTCTCCCGCATGGACTGGCGTGCAACCTATCTCGTGCTCGCGGTGATTCTTGCGATCGTGACCGTTCCCGGGCACTGGTTCGGGTTGCGACTGCCCTGGCCCGACCGCCCCGAACCCGAAGTCGAGCACATCCATCAAGCTGACCCCGGCACGATCGCCCGCAGCCGAGCCTTCCTCGCACTGGCGATCGCCCTGAGTGTCACCGGGTTCGCTTCGTTCGCGGTCGTGGTGACCCTCGTGCCGTTGATGACCGAACGCGGAATCTCCACCACGACCGCCGCGATCGCCCTGGGCCTCGGCGGGGTCGGGCAAGTCGCCAGCCGCATCGGCTACAGCGCCTTCGCCGACCGCACCACCGTACGAGCCCGCACCACAATCATCCTGGTCGCGATCGCGGCCACCACGATGCTGCTCGGAATCTTCACCACAGCAGCAGCATTGACTACCGCCGCCGTGCTCTCCGGGATGGCACGCGGCGTATTCACCCTCCTACAGGCCACCGCGATCACCGACCGGTGGGGCACCGCCCACTACGGGCAACTCACCGGCTGGCTGTCGGCACCCATGACCATCGCCCTGGCCTCGGCCCCCTTCGCCGCCACAGCCCTGGCCACCGGGCTGGGCGGCTACCCCACCACCTTCGTGATCCTCGGCATCGCCGCCGCAGCGGCTGCCGCGCTATCGCTATCCACCATTCCGAAACACTCACCGAAAGAACAACACTCATGATCGACGCACTCGTCATCGGCGCCGGACAATCCGGTCTCACCGCCGCCCGCGCCCTCACCGACAACCACCTGACCCCGGTCGTCCTCGAGGCCGGGCCCGAGGCCGTCGGGTCCTGGCCGCACTACTACGACAGCCTGACTTTGTTCTCACCCGCCCAGCACAGCACCATGCCCGGCCTGGAATTTCCCGCCGATCCCGACCACTACCCGCATCGCGACGAAGTCGTCGACTACCTGCGCCGTTACGCCAAAACCCTAGACGCCGACATCCGCACCAACACCACAGTCACCACCGTCGAGGCCCACCCCGATCTAGGATTCGTCGTCCACACCGCTGATGGACAACAGCTCCACACCGCCGGGATCGTCGCCGCCACCGGCTCTTTCGGCAACCCGTATCTGCCTGAACTTCCCGGGCAAGGCCAGTTCGGCGGGAACCTCCTGCATGTCGCCGACTACCGCCGCCCCCAGGACTACACCGGTCAGCGGGTGATCGTTGTCGGTGCGGGCAACTCCGCGGTGCAGGTCGCTTACGAACTCGCCGACCACGCCACGGTCACTTTGGCCACTCACAACCCGATCAACTTCTTGCCCCAACACCGCGACGGACACGACATCCACCACTGGCTCGTCTCCACCGGTTTCGACCAACTCCCACCCGAATGGCTCATCCGCTACGTCGGCGGCACCCTCGTCATGGACACCGGCGACTACCACCATGCCCTCACTACCGGACACCTGGACCGGCAACCGATGTTCACCAGCTTCGACACCGACGCCATCGTCTGGGCCGACGGCACCCGCGAAGCCGTCGATACCGTGCTCTTCGCCACCGGATACCGACCCAACCTCGGCTACCTCACCGAACTCGGCGCACTCACCGACGGATACCCACTCCACAGCGCCGGGGTATCGACCACCCATCCGGGGTTGGTCTACGTCGGGCTGGAGTTCCAGCGGTCGTTCTCCTCCAACACTCTGCGCGGGGTTCACCGCGACGCTGAACTCGTCATCACCGCGCTGGCCGCCCATATCAACCGGGCACCGGCCAAGGTCGGGCTGTAGGTCCTCACGGGCATTACCTTCGCGGTGGAAGTACGGTTCGCCTCTGAAAGGTTTCGGTGTCAGCTGGTGGCGGGAGTTTGAGCGCGCAGGCGGGTGAGGTAGCGCGTGGCTTGGCGGCGACTGGTCAGCGTGATCAGCTCGACCTGGTCGCCGTGTTCGGCAATCAGCTCGCGCACGCGGGGGCGCATCTGGGCGCGGTAGGTCCAGATGTAGCGCAGGAATCCCCATGTGATGCGGTCGTAGACGCCGTCGCGGTGTTGACCGCCCAGGTAGCGCCAGCGTCGTTGCAGCACGCCAGAGATGCAGGTGATGGCGGGTAGGTCGAGGAATACGACGGTGTCGGCCGCGGCGAGTCGAATCGGCAACGTGCCCGCGTAGTTGCCCTCGATCAGCCAGCGCGGTCCGGCGACAAGGCGCTGTTGGATGGCCTGGAATTCTTCGGCTGGGAGCGGGTTCCAGTCGTCGTAGTAGTAGATGGCATCGAGGTGGGTCAGCGGGAGTCCGAGTAGGCCGCCGAGCTGGTTGGCGAGATGAGTCTTGCCGCTGCCGCCGCAACCGACGATCACCATTCGCTGGTCCACGCCCGGCCACGATACCCGCCGCTGGTTGGCTGCCAATTCTTGTAGGCGTCGAGGAGAGACAACTGTGCGTTCCGTGGACCTCATAGTGCCGTCTGCTCGAATTGGCTCTGAAGAGATCCTTGCTCTTCTGGACCAATGTTGTATGACTCAGGCACCCGACAGCCCTCGGATGCGACGAAGGCTGTCGGGGCAAGGGCTATCCCAGCAGCGCGGCGAGTTGTTCGCGGATTCGTTGGGCCGCGGTCTCAGCGTTTTGGTGTCGGTTGCGGATTCCAGCGACGATGTCGTCGGGCGCCTTTGACAAGAAGGCGTCGTTGTTCAGCTTCTTCTCGGCGGCCTCGATCTCCTTGAGGGCGCCGGTGAGATCCTTCTCGAGGCGACGCTTCTCGGCCTCGACGTCGATTGCCTGCGACAAGTCGAGGCTGATGCGCGAATCGCCGACTGGCAGCGTGGCGGTCGGGTCGAAGTCGGTGGCCGGGGGATCGAGTCGCAGCAGTTGCCGGATGGCTGCCTCGTGGTCGGACAGTGCCGGGGTGAGGTCGAGTTCGGCGGGGACCCGTTGGCTTGAGCGCACACCTTGCTCGGATCGGAACCGGCGAACATCGGTTACGAGCTGCTGGAGCTGCGCCACCGTGGCCTCGGCGTCGGGGTCACGGAAGCCGGAGTCTTGCGGCCAGGAGGCGATGACGACCGATTCTTCGCCGGTGAGGGTTGTCCACAGTTTCTCGGTGACAAACGGCACGAGCGGGTGCAGCAACCGCAGCAGCGTGTCGAGCACGTGCCCGAGGGCCCGGCGCGATGCCTCTGCGGGTGAACCGCCTTGGGCGAAGACGGCTTTGGACAGTTCCAGGTACCAGTCGAAGGTTTCGTCCCAGGCGAAGTGGTACAGCAGGTCGGACAGTTTCGCGAATTGGTAGTCCTCGAAGTAGTTGTCGACTTCGGCGATCACGGTGTTCAGTCGCGAGAGAATCCACCGGTCGGTGACTGAGAGTTCCTCGGTCGGGGGCAGCGGCCCGGTGGTTGTGGCGCCGTTGAGGAGGGCGAATCGGCTCGCGTTCCACAGTTTGGTGGTGAAGTTGCGGCTGCCCGCGACGGTCTCTTCGGCGATGGGTGCGTCGGTGCCGGGGTTGGCGGCGCGGGCGAGAGCGAAGCGGAGCGCGTCGGTGCCGTAGGCGTCCATCCAGTCGATCGGGTCGACCACGTTACCGAAGCTCTTGGACATCTTCTTGCCGTGTTTGTCGCGCACCATGCCGTGCAAGGCGATCTCGGCGAACGGAGGTTGCCCGGTGGCGTAGAGCCCGAACATCATCATGCGGGCGATCCAGAAGAACAGCAGGTCATACCCGGTGAAAAGGACAGTGTTCGGGTAGAACTTGGCAAGGCTGTCGGTTTGGTCAGGCCAGCCCATGGTCGAGAACGGCCACAGGGCCGAGGAGAACCAGGTGTCGAGGACATCGGGGTCCTGGGTCCAGCCCTCGGGGGCGGTGTCGTCGGGTCCGACGCAGATGGTCTCGCCGGTGGGGCTGTACCAGATGGGGACGCGGTGCCCCCACCACAGCTGGCGGGAGATGTTCCAGTCGCGCAGGTTGTCGACCCAGTCGAAGTAGCGACCGGCCAGCTCGGGCGGGTGGATGGCGACGCGGCCGTCGCGGACGGCGTCACCGGCGGCTTTGGCCAGCGGTGCGACCTTGACCCACCACTGCATCGACAGGCGCGGTTCGATGACGGTGCCGCAGCGCGAGCAGTGCCCGACAGCGTGGGTGTAGGGCCGTTTCTCCGCGACGATGCGTCCCTCGGCGCGCAGGGCGGCGACGACGGCGCTGCGGGCTTCGAGCCGGTCGAGCCCTTGGAACGGGCCGGGGGCGGTGATGATCGCGTGCTCGTCCATCACCGTCAGCGAGGGAAGGTGGTGGCGTTGGCCGATCTCGAAGTCGTTCGGGTCGTGGGCGGGGGTGACTTTGACCGCGCCGGTGCCGAATTCGGGATCGACGTGCTCGTCGGCGACGACGGGGATGCGGCGACCGGTCAAGGGGAGTTCGATCTCGCGGCCGACAAGGTCGCGGTAGCGGGGTTCGTCGGGGTGCACGGCTACAGCGGTGTCGCCGAGCATCGTTTCCGCGCGGGTGGTCGCGACGACGATCTCGTCGGCACCGTCGCCGTAGCGGATCGAGACGAGTTCGCCGTCGAGGTCTTTATGGTCGACTTCGATGTCGGAGATCGCGGTGGCGCAGCGCGGGCACCAGTTGATGATGCGTTCGGCCCGGTAGATGAGCCCGTCGTCGTAGAGGCGTTTGAAGATCGTCTGGACCGCGCGGGAGAGGCCCTCGTCCATCGTGAACCGTTCACGGTCCCAGTCGACGCCGTCGCCGAGGCGACGCATCTGGTCGGAGATCGCGCCACCGGATTCGGCTTTCCACTGCCAGACCCGTGCCTCGAACGCTTCGCGGCCGAGGTCGTGGCGGGACAGGCCCTCTTTGGCGAGTTCGCGTTCGACAACGTTCTGGGTAGCGATTCCGGCGTGGTCCATGCCGGGCTGCCACAGCGTTTCGTAGCCCTGCATGCGTTTGCGGCGGGTGATGGCGTCGATCTGGGTGTGTTCGTAGGCGTGGCCCATGTGCAGGCGGCCGGTGACGTTCGGCGGCGGGATAACGACGGCGTAGGCGGGTTTGTCGCTGGTCGCGTCGGCTGTGAAGTAGCCGTTGTCTACCCACCGTACGTACAGCTCGCCCTCTAGCTCTACCGGTACGAAAGTCGTCGGCAGGGTCGTGGGGTCGATGCTGTCTGTGTGGTGGGTTTCGGTCACAGTCGCCCAGCTTATTGCCTGCTCGTCTCGGGTCTGTCGACCGCCGGTCGAAGGTGGTGTTGGGCTCGGCTCGTTCATGGAACCCCCAGGACGTCGGTGGGGCAGGACATGGTGGCGACGCGCCCTCGGGCCACCGCCAGGGCTTGGTCGAGGTTGACGGCCGCCATATGCAGCAGGTCGGTGAGCCGGTCGGGTTTGCTCGCGCAGACGAACGCCGCCACCTCGGCGGCCGGACGATTCTCGCCGAGGACCGCATGGAAATAGGCGAGGTTCTTCTCGACCACCAGGTGCACCGATTCCAGTTCATCGACCTGGGCGGCGGAGAGGCGGGCGAAGCGGCTGTGGACGCGGTACTCGTGAAACGGGCCCGGTATGCAGCCGATGGTGTTGGGTTTGCCGCGCCGGTGCCGGGTGGCGAGCAGGTCGATGGCGAACGCCCAGTCCTGCCACTTGCGGACGCGCGGGTCGTAACCACCCGCGGCGAGGGCGTCGGCGCGGCCGTAGACGATCGACATCGGCGCGTGATGCTTGCGGACAAGCAGTTCCTCGCGGCAGGGGTAGGCCGAGATCGTCAGTCCGTGGAACGCGCCGAACATCTGGGAGTAAGTGTGGACGAACGCCAGGTTCGGTGAGGAGGCCAGGAGCTGGACCGCTCGTTCGGGGTAGCTCCCGGCGGCGAGCAGGTCGGGGTCGGTGGCCAGCCGGTCATCGGAGTCCAACGGGAGGACGTAGGGGTATCGGGCGTAATGGAGCGCGGCGGTTCGGGCCCCTTGTGCGCCACAGTTGTCGCTTCGCCGAATCGCGCGGACGTTCGGCAACTCCTCGCAGGCGACGATGCTGGCCAGCGTGTCGGGGTCGTCGCTGCCGTCATCGACTACGAGAACTTCGTGGGGAAATGACATCGGCTGGCGAACAGCGGATTCGACGGCCTCCAGAACGAAGTTCCCGCTGTTGTAGCAGGGCACGATCACCGTGAGCCCGAGTTTTCGGTCGATCATCGGTGGGTCTCGACGTCGATGGTGCGGTAGGCACGCAGGGTGATCCTGTTGGCTTCGAAGTAGTTGTGCGCCGAGTCGGTATTGCGTTCGCAGTGGGGGGTCAGACTCATGTGGCGGTCCCATCCGGTGTAAAGGCGTTCGATCGTGGTGCGGAAGGTGTCGGCGGCGTAGGCGGCTTCGTCCTCAATCAACACCCGACGCCCTCGCCGGTCGGTGCGGGTGATATCGGTGAACACCTCGAGGAAATGCCCTGTGCCAGCCGGGGCGCGCTGGATGCAGCGGGTCAGGATCTCGCGGACCTGATCTTGGCGAAGATAGTGCAGGACATCCTTTGCGACGACGAGGCCGAATCGCCTTGTGATCGAGAAGTTTTCGATTCGCTGTTGAACGGCCTCGATCCGCCCGGCCCAGTCAGGGAGCCCCATCAGGCGTGCCTGCAGGATGTGGGTCGGGACCTGGTCGACGGCGACGACCTGGAAACCGGCGCGGGCCAATGCCAGCGTGTAGGTTCCTCTGCCGTATCCGAGGTCGAGGGCAGTTCGAGGAGCTCGTCGGTCAACAGCGTTCACAAACGAGGCGAACCTGTCCGAGACCGGTGCGCTCAGTCGTTCCGCTGTCGGCTCACCACTGGCCAAGGCGGTGAGGTAGAAGGCGGTGACGTCTTGTTGAGATCGAACAACGCACATGGGACCCTCCTAGAATCCGTCGACTTCCACGATTTGGCCGGGGATGCGCAGCGACAGGGCGAGGGCCTCGGTCACCCGCATCGGCAGGTAGTGGTCTTGCAGACGGCTGCGGATTTCGGTACCGCGCAACCAGTTCTGCATCAGGGCACGGTTGCTGTCACTGTGGAAGAGTCCGTCGAAAGTCTCGCGGGTGACGTAGGCGTCGTCGGTGAGCAGCGAGGCATTGGCCCGGGTGAGGATCTCAGCGACCGCGCCGATCTTGTCGGCGTCGGGTCCGCGAGGCACGTCGTAGCAGTGCACGTGCACCGAGTACAGCGTCGACAACTGCGCTTCCAGATCGACGCTGCTGGTCCGGCCGTTCTTGTTGTACACCCCGTCCGGGAAGGTCGACCAGCTCCGAATTGATGGTGTCGTCTGCTCGAAAGACAGTGTGCCCAGGGTGATGGTGGCCTCTGTGTCGGCGTCGATCAGCCGGAATGTGGCGGTGATGTCCGTCTCGCCAAAGCGGCGCGGTTCACGCCGCAGCACAGCGCATTTCGCGTGACCACCGAGCAACTTCGTCGCCCGCGAGGACATCCGGTGGCCTTGGTCAGCGGGAAACGCCCCGAACGAGCACACCTGCAACCTCAACCGCCGGCCCGTGAACAGCAGCTTGTTGAGCGCGAGGACTTGCACCGCGAGGTCGATGTAGTGGTAGCTGCCGTGCATCAGCATCCCGTACCCGTACCGGTAGGGGTGATCGTCGCGGGTGACGAACTCGTGCTCGAGATTCCACACACCACCGGCGGCCCGCAGATGAAACGAGGTCACCGGCGCCCGCCACGTGAGCATCCGCTCCCGCAGGGGTGCGATGAGCCGGTCGTTGTAGATGCTGTGATAGCGGCTCAACGTCATCACCGAGTGTCGCGATCTCTTGGCCGAGGCGCTAGCGATCAGTTCGGACATGGTCGCCGAGATCTGTGTGGGATCGAACGCGCCCGCGCTCATCGGAGCCAGGACCGGCTTCTCCACCAGCGAGGCGATGCCCTCTTCGACACAGCGGCGCAGGTAGGGCTCGTGCGAACCGACCTCGGTGGCGATATAAGCCAACATCGGCAGGCCAGGCAACCGCAGGAAACGCAGCGCGGTGAGCGCGGTGTCCATCGCCAGCGCGCGATCGCCTCGGTCGGCCTGGACGAAGAACTTCGCCCGTGGTTGCGGGTCCGCGCCGACGAGGCGGGCCTCGATGACCTCGCGCTCGGATTCGAGATCTATCAACGACCAGGAATCGAGGTGCCCCTCGTCGATCGCGTCACGGATGACGGGCATGTACTTGTTGCGGACGATCTCGTCATAGCCGATAACGACCAGCTGGTGGATGCTCATGGGGTCCTCCGTTGTCACGTGCCGGATCGCGGTGTCTGTCGCGTCCGCGCCGTTGAGATGCCGACCCCGTGAAACCACGCGGGCGCCAGCGAAAAATGTTGTGCTGCACCAAAGACGGTGTGTTCAAAGCCGCTATCAGGACAGTTGTCCGACGGCGGCGTAGGCACTCAGATCCCAGTTCTCGGGATGCTGAGGCCACAGGGCGCTGTGTTCGGTCTCGAAAGGCCGCCACCGGTGCGGTGCGACCAACCCGGGTTCGGCAAGCCGGTACGGGGCCAGCATCGTGGTGATCGTGTCGAGGTCGCGAGGATGAAACGCGATGCCCACCCCGTCCAAAGCCCGGACGGCGGAACCGATGTCGTCGTCGGCGAGCTCGCCCGTGATGTGGCTGAACACGATCCAGGTCCCAGGTGGGAGCTGGCGGGCTAGCGCGCCGAGCACGTCCGGTGCATCGCTGAGGAACTCAGCGGTGCCCGACAGGCAGATCGTCAACGGCACGGTCGAGTCCATGACCGCAGTGATATGTGCGAGGACAGCGGTGATGTCAGTGAGGTCGACTTCGCCAACGAAACCGTTCGGGTCTTTCAATAGGGCGTGGGCGTGGGTTGCGACGAGCAGGTCGTTGTCGATGTAGAGGGTGCGGGCGTTGCTGTTCGCCCGGGCAGCGACATCTCCGATATCCGGTGCCAGCGGGAGACCGCAACCGAGCTCGACCACCTGGGTCACCCCGTGCGCAATGCTCAGGTACTCGACTGCGCGGCGGGCGAATCGGCGCGCTTCCGCCATCGCGATCGCAAGCTGGCCGGCGAGCAGGGGCTCAGCGACCACGCGATCGACATCGTAGTGATCCTTTCCGCCCATTAGCGCGTTGCACACTCGTGCGGGATTGGGATTGCGGGCGTCGAGCACCGGAATGTCGGAGGTTTTCACGTCCTCACCTCTTCGAGGTTGCCGCGAGGACCCGGACGTCTACTGACCACCGCGACGAGGGATGCGGGGGTGAGGGTGTCCGGGCCTCGCGGCCGGTCGGATGGATCAGATGCCGGACTCGCCGTGGGCGGCCAGCGCCCGGGCCAGGATGGAGTGGGCTTCTCGCCATAGACGGCTGTGGCGGCGAGCAACTCGAAGGTTCGTTCGACCAACTCGACCTCGCGGGAATCGGTGTACTCGGCCGGCCCCGCGATGCCCTCACTGTCGACACTGGTGGTGTTGCTGATGACGAAATTGATTGCCGGGGCGACGAAGTCGGCGTTGAGCGGGATGATGCCGATTCGGACGTGGTCACGGGCGGTCAGGATGTCGATCAGGTGCCGGATCTGGGTGACCATCACCTCGGGGCTGCGACCGTCAGGCGCAGCGCACGCTCGTCGATGAGCATGTGGAATTCGTGGCCGGGCTGGTCGAGCATGCTCTTGCGTTCCAGGCGGGCGAGCGCGGTTGCTTCGCTGTCGTCGGCCAGTCCGAGTACGGCCGAGCACTTGGTGAGGATCGCGCGGGCGTAGTCGTGGGTCTGCACCAGTCCAGGAAGGATGGTGGGGCTGTAGCTGCGCTGGCTCTTGGTGTCGGCCTCGCGGGGAATCAGGCTGCGCTGCAACGTTTTCAGTCCGCCATCGGTGACGTTGTACCAGGTCGTATTCGCCATCTTCTAACCCTTCTACGATATTTCAATGGACATGATTGGTGGAAAGGGATCCACCGGTGTAGTCAGGTGAAGTCGGGGTAGGCGCCCCCGGAGGTCGGGGCTGTGGACGGCCTCCGGGAGCGTTTCCCCACCCTCGGGCACGGCCGGGCTCGGGGGTCGCCGGGTGTTGGTCCGAGGTATTCAGGTGGTCGGTGTGGTTGGCCGGTTCAGGCCAGGGTGATCTCGCTGATCAAGGTGGCCCCGTCGACGCTGCGGGTGGTCACGGATTGGCGGGCAATCCAGGGTTCGATGGTGGGCCGGTATTCGGTGACGGTCACCGCCCACCGGTCCGAGCCACCGGTCAACGGGGAGATGCTCACGCAGTGGCGGACGTCGGCGGGTACGGCATTGATCCCGGCCTGCAACTGGTCACCGGTGGCCAGCACCGAGTCGACTGTCAGGAACCGGCGCGCCGCCTCGGCGGATCGGTCCACGTAGTAGGCGTGATTGAAGCCCAGGATCGCGGCCGGGCCGCTGCTGGCATCACCGGCACCGGACCCAGTGACGGTGTCGGCGAAAGTGGCTTCCTCGCACTCGGATTCGGTGGGACGCGCGCTGCCGTTCGGGGCCGTCGCGACCGCTGCCGCTGCCAGTGCGGCGAGCGCGGCGAGAACGGCCGCCGCGATCCATCGGTGGCGGTGTGGGCGGCGGTTCGGGGATTTCGGGGTGTCGAACTGCGCATACATCGTGTTGCGTCCTTCGGCGAGAGTTCACGGGTTCGGGGTGGCCCCGGAGTCGCCGGGAAGCGACCCGGGGCCGCCTTCGCACGGGGCCGGGTCCGGGCGAGGTGTCGTGTGGGTCTCGCCGGGTCGTCGTGCCAAGGCCATTCGGGTAGTCGAAAAGGGTTGTGTTGTAGGGGTCAGGGTTGGAGGAACAGCCGCTCGTTGGGTAGGCGGGGTAATCCGGTGCAGCGACCGGGGTAGACGGCGACGGTTCCGGGGCGGTAGGCGGCGACGTCGCAGACGAAGACCAGGGCGGCGGTCAAGCAGGCGGCGAAATCCATTCGGACACTGGATATTCGGACCGTGAGACGAACATCTGGTTCGTCTGGGCGTGGTGACTGCCTGCCGCTGTGGTTCATCGCGGGACCGGGCCTGATAGGCATGCTCGGGCGCATTCGAGCACGACCGCACCGGAGGGGCGGAACACACCGGTGGCCGGAGACACCCAGATGCGTGTCATCAGCGGGTCCGGGGTCGGAGACGGCAACGCGATGTCGCCCTCGCGGATGACGACCACCCGCGCCCGCCACAGTTCCGCGATCACGGCGGGGTCACCGATGGGCCGCGTATCGGCTCGGACCAGGAAGGTCCACATGTCCGCGCGAGGGTGGCCGATGACCGTCAGTGGTGCGACACCGCGCATGTCGAGGCTGGTTTTCACGCGCTGGGCGAGTGGGGTCGGCATCATGATGGCGCCGATCAGCCCGGCCCGCATCGTGATCCGGCCGGTCGTCGGGTCGACCACGGTCGGCAGCGAACAGATGTGCCGGTAGAACTCGCACCGCGAGCGGGGTGTCTCGGTGAACGGATGAGCGGGTGTGCTGGTCTGTGTCATTGGAGTCCCCCGGATGGTCCGGTCTCGATGCTGGCGCCGGTCGTGTTCGGCGTGGAGCCCGCAGGTGTACCGGTCGGCCACCCGGCGGCTGTCATCGCGTCGAGTTGTCTCATGAGCGTGGACAGCGATCGGTCGAAGGTGTGGGGGACCTCGGCATCGGGGAAGTGGTCGGTCGAAGTGCCGCCGCCGGTCTGGTGGTGCCTCGCCGCGGGCGGGTGCGAGTTCAGCTCGTTGAGATCTCTCATGTGCGGGCCTCCCTGATGACGCTTCCTGGCAACGTGGGGCACCCGTTGAGCGTTTTCGCCTCGGATTCCCTGGAACGGGTTCCGATTTCAATCGTGGCCGCCGACCGCATCTGCGGGAACCGCGTAGTGGTGGCGTACCGGTCGCGTACTGGTGGCGTTTTCCGAGCGGATCCTGGAAAGTGGGGGGCGGCGTGACACGAGGGGTGCGTGTATTCGCCTGAAATGGGTCTGGCCAGCATTGGATCACCCGCCTACGGTTGGATCGCTGGAAGTTTGATTCCGCCCAGTACCGGGCGCACAACCAACCTTGCTGCCCGACAATTCATCTCGGAAGTCCATGCAGGTACACGCGGTATATGCGGTGGTACACGCTCGGTACACGCTGGTACACAACCTCTTTCCCGAGGGACCAGGAGTCGACTATGAAGAAATGGACAGGAGCGGACGCGGCGGACTTGCGCGAAGCACTGGACCTGTCACACGAACGCTTCGCGGTCCGCGCGAGCATCCACATCAACACGATCAAGAAGTGGTGCAAGCGCCAGGAAACGATCACGCTCCGCGCCGAGCACGCCGACCGGATGCAGGCCGTGCTCGCCGCGGCAACCCCAGGGCAGCGAACGAAGTTCGACCAACTCCAAACCCGGCGGGCCCTCGCGCCCGGCACCCTCGAGGTCGACCCTGATCCGGCGATCTGGAAGGCGTCGTGCGAGGACGTCGCCGACGACCTCGCACGGAAGGACCTTCTCGTGGATCGCCGCGAAGCCGGGACAACCCTCATCGGGGTCGTCGTCGGCGCGTATCTGCTCGAACCGCTCGAACGGTGGCTGCGCCAACCGCGCGGCACCACCCGCCCGGCCCCGGTCATCACCGGCAGCGGCACTCAGGAGCTCGACGAACTCGAACACGCCGCCCAGCTGTTTCGCGCATGGGATGACAAGTTCGGCGGCGGATTGCGGCGCAAAGCCGTCGTCGGCCAGCTGTCGGAGGTGAACGACATGGTGGCCGCCGAAACCAACCCCGGTCGACGCCAACGCCTCGGCCACATCCGCGCTCTACTCGCTGAAACAGCCGCCACCATGTCCTGGGACAGCGGCGAACAGCACACCGCGCAGGGCTACTACATGCTCTCGGCACGCTCGGCACGTGAAGCCGACGACCCGGGGCTGTTCGCCAACGCACTCGCCGGCCTCGCGCGCCAGATGCTGACCCTGCAACCGCAGAGCGAGGGTCTCGACCGGATCGTCTACTCCCGCGACCGCGCCAACGATGCCCTCGAACTCGTGCGCCTCGCTCACGATGTCGTCGGACGGTCGATCACCCCGACCACCCGTGCTCTTCTGCACACCCGCGAAGCGTGGGCATACGCCAAACTCGGGCGGCCCGCTGCCTTCCACCGGGCCGCCGACAAAGCCCAGTCCGCCTTCGCTGACGCCTGCCCGGCCGACGATCCTTACTGGTTGCACTACTTCGACGCGGCGGAATTGTCCGGCACACTCGGTGGCCGCCTGCTCGAACTCGCCCGCACCGAGCCCGGGTTCGCCGACGCCGCCGCCGAGGCGATCACCTCGGCCATCGCGTTGCGTCGGCCCGAACGCTGGCGATCCAGCGCGCTGGATCGGCTCGGAATCGCCGAGGCCAGACTCATCCAGGGCGAATACGACGAAGCTCTCCGCCTCGGCGAAGCCGCCATCGAGGACGTCAGCAAGACCAACTCCCATCGTGTCCAAGCGAAAGCCCTCGAGGTGTACCAGCGCACCGGCGAATGCGGCACCAGCCGACCGGTCATCGAGCTGCGGGACATGCTGCACCCACTGGTTCGCTCCCCGGCATGATGGGCGGCATGAGGATCAGCGTCACCGGACACATGAACATCACCGCCGCGACAGCCGACCTGGTGCGCAAAGCGATCATCGAACTGCTCGCCGGTACCCCGGACCTGGTGGGGATCTCCTGTATCGCCCGGGGTGCTGACAGTGTGTTCGCCGAAGCCGTCCTCGATATCGGGGGCCAGCTGGAGGTGGTGCTGCCCTCAACCAACTACCGTGAGGCGAAGGTGAAGCCGGACCATCTCGCCCAGTTCGACGCGTTGGTCGCCCGCGCCACGACGGTGCGGGTCATGGACTTCGACAATGCGGGCCGCGAAGCCTACGAAGCCGCGAACGAGGCCCTCGTCCGGGGCGTGGATCGGATGATCGCGGTCTGGGACGGCCAGGACGGGCAACGCGCGGGCACCGGGACCGTGGTCGAACTGGCGCGCCAACGCGGTATCCCGGTCGACATCGTATGGCCCCAAGGCGCAGCGAGAGACTGACAACGTCAACGGCCAGTGCACCTCCACAGGCCGTACACCGCCCATTGAAAGAAGTGGTGAACATGGTTGAGACACAGGCGGGACTGATCGTCTGGGATGTTGACGGCACGCTGATCCCTGCGGACTTGCGTTGGCTACGACGGGCCGTGGCGCGCACTTACAACATCGAGGAGTCTGCTGTCGTCTTCCCCGAATCGCGTGTGCACGGCTACACAGACGAATCGATCGTCGTAGACACCGCCATAGCCTCCGGGGTCACCAGCGAAGCAGCTGAGGAAGGCTTCAGCAGGTACTCCGAAGTATTGATGGAGGTCATGTCCAGCGGTGCGGCGGAACTTGCTCGCGACCAGGCTGCCTACCCAGGAGCTGCTCGTACGATTACCGCCTTGGCTGAACAGGGTTATGTCCAGACGGCCCTCACGGGCAACTTGCGGGTTTCGGCTGAGTTCAAGCTCGCGGTTGCGGGCCTCGACTCACACCTGGACTTGGATATCGGTGCTTTCGGCTCCGATGCGCGGGAGCGGTTCGATCTGCCCGCGTTCGTTGCGGACCGGTTTCTAGCAAAGTACGGGCACCCGATCGATCGTGCGCGAACTGTCATCATCGGCGACGCGCCGAACGATATCGCGACTGCTCGCCACGCCGGGTTCGGTGTTGTTGCCGTAGCTCACAGATTGACTCGCGAAGAGTTGTCGGAGCATTCGCCGGATGCGATCGTCAACGAGTTGAACCCGGAGGCGATGTTGCACGCGATCCGCTCAGCGCAAGCGACCGTTGGGATAGATCAGTAGCCGGAAATGCTGTCTATCCGCTCGACCAACGCGAGAACCGGCCTTTCGTCTTGCCAGGGAGCCATTCTTTCGATGGCTCGTTGTGCACGCTCGATGCCTCGATGGTTGCCCATAGTCGCCAGCGCGGCGTAGGTTTCGCCGAGGACTCTGCAACCTTCTTCGAGCTCGCCGGACAGAGCGTACGCGCTGGCTAGGTCCACGTGGGCGGCGAGGGCAACGTTGGGGCTGTCCATCCCCGGCGTCGCCAAGGCTTCGTTGAGCGCGGCGATCGCTCGTTTCGGTCGACCCAGGAGAAGTTGGCACGTGCCGACATAGACTTGGATACGGGTGGTGTTCCAGTCGCTGAATAGTCCGGCGCGGTCATTGTCACCGATCTCGTCGGCCGCGCGCTGTGCTCTGGTGAGTGCTTGCTCGCATTCGTCGCGCAGTTCCAGCACTGCGTACGCTTGCGCTTGCTCGGCTCCGATTCGTGCTCGCGCGGCAGGTGGCAGGTGATCGGAGAAGTCGGCAGCCTCCCTGAGTGTTCGGAGGCCGATCACGACATCGCCATCCTTGCCGATCAACGTCGCAGCGTCGGATCGAAGGTTGCTCTCGAATATCCGCGCGATGCCGCTCATCGTCTTGTCTTGGAGTTCGTCCGCAAGTTTCCGGGCGAATGCGCAATGGGTGTGTGCCATCGGTCGTTCACCGATCGCACTCCACACCCGGCTCGCCACAACGGATGCCTCGCCCAGTAACGCTCCAGCGTGCTGCCTTACACGCTCGTCGGTTGCAGTGCGAAACAACGCGGCGATGGCGTCTCGGTGAGCTTCGATCGGTCCAATCAGCGCGTCGGGTGCGATGCTTTGTCGCTGACCAGCCAACAGGCTCGTGATGGCGGCGAAACTACCCAGGGATCGTTCAGAAGCTGCTCGCGACCGTATCGTCGGCGAAGTCGAATTGAAATCGACCGCTGGGACGGCATCCTGGTCACTCTTCACCGGCGAGCAGTCCGTGATCTGAGAGGTGGCATGATCCTCCATTGCACGTGTGGTCTCCCCGCGTGAGCCAGGGTGTCGGCTCTTCCACGCGGCTTCACCTTCTGCCACGATCTGATCGAAGCGTGCTCTGTCCGCTGGCGTCGCATGTTGTGCGTAGGTTGTATCCAGGATCTCTTGCGTCCCTGAGCGTGGTGTGACCATGCTCAGGCCCGAGCGCCAATTGTTGATCGTCGTCGTCTCGACTCCCAGCAGGGCCGCGAACTCCCGGTTCGACTTGCGCATCGACTCTTGTAGCGCGACCGCTTCGAAGCCGGTCCATCCCCGCCCTCGTATCATCGCCGCCCCTACTTTCCAGCCTCTGACCTGGGAAATTCAAACGATATGGTCACGGTACCCGACCGCTGTGCGGTCCACGCCGATGTTGCTGAACGGCCGGCGGACCTATGGCGTCAGCGTCAGTACCGCGGCGGGTATCAGCAACGTGACGAAGATGAGAATCCAGGCCAGACCCGCAAGCTGGCTGCGCGCGCCGTCACCTCTTTCATTCGGTCGCTGAACTTCGCTCGGAAAGGAGTCGGAGTGAGGATCAGATGGAGTGCGTACGTATGTAACCGAAATTTCTGACTCTACTTTGGGGTTACAGGCCGTGGCCCGTTCGGGGACTCGGCGCCTGCTCGTGCATATAGGAGTTCCCGATTGGGCTGAAATCCTCTGCTTTTGAGTTGAGTTCGGCTCGGGCGCGTTCCTCGCGTCGTCGTTGCGGGTGTGACAGCCCGTGACGTCGCTGTTGTTCTGCACGGTGGTCGGCGAGTTCGGAGCCCAGGCCGGTGTGTAGTGCCGCGGTTGCTTGTTCGCGTTCGTTGGCCGCGCTGTCGGCTGCGCGTGTTTGTTCTGCGAGCCGGCGGCTTTCGTCTTCGGTGGCGGTGCGTTCGGCGCGGGCGAGTAGTTCGTTGGCGTGACGGTTTGCTGCTCGCGCGGCGTTTCGGATCTGCTCGTGCGTTTCGCTGCGCTCGCGGTATTCGCGGACCAAGGTGTTGATGTGCTCCTGTAGGGTCTTGCGCTGGCGACGGCGCGTCACTGGCAGGGCGTCGAGTTCTTCTCGTGCGGTGTCGAGTGCGTCTGCGGTGGCGTGGAGTTCTTGGATAGCGGTGTCGAGTTCATGGGCGTGCTGGCGTGCGACGAGTTGTGCGTTCTCCGCTGTTCGCCGGTGCTCGGCCACGGTCGGGTCAGGCATGGTGGCGAAGTCGTCATGCCGGATAGGGCTGAAGAATTCGGCTTCGGTGGCGATGTTGCTGAGCCGCTGGGTAAGTCCGTCGATCGCCTCGGCGAGCTCGCGATCGGAGAGACGTTGAAGCGGGGCGAGGGCCGGAAGTGGTTGTTGGGTGAGCGGGTTGTCGGTCAGCCATTGCTCGATGAGTCTGCGTCCGAACTGATCGAGTGTGCGCCAGTCGCGGCGCAGGATCGCTAATGCCGCAGGTGCAGGGTGGGTTTCGGCGATGTGGGCGCATCGTGCGGTGAGATGTTCTGCGGGGTTGTGTTCGGGGATGCCTGGCCGTTCGTTGTCGCGGCAGTCGTGGCACAGGCCGTCGTCGGAGATTCTTGGGGGCACGGGGGAGCTGGCATTGGTGGGGCGTTCGATGCTGCAATCCACACATGGCAGGCCAACGATGGCGGGTATCGCGGCCAGGTCGTAGTCGATCGGGAATCCACCCGCTGCTGACCGGGGGCCGCTCATCGGCGCCAGATTGGGGCTGTCGACAGTGTCGGCATCGTCGAGGTAGGTGTCGAGCATGTCGTTGCCTGCGGCCTGGATCGGGTCGAAAGCCGCTGGTGTGATCGTAGGGTCGAAGCGTTCGCGGTGGTCGTAGACGGGCCGTGGTCGGTCGTGGTCGGGTTCGGTCTCACGGCGGAAGGTGTGCGGATCTGTCGTGGGTGTGCATGCCTGGATCAGTGCTTGGTTTTGTGGGAACTGTTGTGCGGCCCAGCGGAGTCGGGCTTGCGCGACGGGGAAGCTGTACTGGTAGAGGGTTTCCGAGACAGCGGTGAGAACTGCCTGTTCGTCGTCGGATAGTCCGGTGTTGAAGGTTCGGAACGCAGCGACAGCGTCGGCGACTCGGCCGGTCGCGAACAGTGTGGCGATGCGGTCGATGCCGGTGGGGAGGTCGTCCTCGGCGGGTTCAATGATAGCGGCGGCGACAGGAGCGTCCTCGGCTTGGTACTTGGTCGGCTCGGCTTTAGCGGCGGTGGCTGTGGGTTCGCTGTCGACGTCCGGTGTGCTCGGCTCAGGCGCTGCCTGTTCAGCGTGTTGGGCAGGTGGTGTCGGTGTGTGGTGGTGCAGTGTGTCGATGCGCCAGGCCAGTGCTGCGGCGAGTTGGTCGGGCCGCAATGGTGCGGCGTCGTCGGGTTGGGCGCCTTGGAGCAGTTCGTAGGCGGTGAAGAGCAGATCGCGAGGAGACCAGGTCTTGGTAGCGCGTTCGACGGCGGCGACGACCCGAGGCCAGGCCGGTTCGGTGGTGAGCTGCTCGGCCGTGTCGGCGCCGAGGACGGCTTCGAGGTCGGGTAGCCAGGCAGGGCGCAGAGGGTCGGTGCCGGAGGTGTCGAGGGCGGATGGTTCCAGTTCAAGGCGTGCCCACAGTGCCGCGGCGGGCATCTCGTCGGGTAGTGGTCGTTGGGCCGCGGCGTCGGTGAGCAGGGGAGTGATGTCGAGTCCGGCGCGGTCGGCCAGATCGATCTTGTCGGCCACGACCGGCCACAAGGTGTCTGTGCTGATTCGAGCATCGATCTCGTCGACAATGTCGGCCCACCGATTGCGTGGCGGAGTCGGGTCACCGTAGGCATCGATGACGCGTTGTTGCAGATGCTTCTGGTGCAGGCGTTCGAGGTCGGTGTAGCGGTCCGGCCCGGTGGGGCGGGTGTCGGTGTCGGGCATACCGAGCCCTGCCCGCCACACCGCGAGTTCGCCGAGCAACGCGGGATCGGTCCCGAGAAGTGGGCGCGCCCACGCGGGTGCGGTGGCTGGTGTCCACCGTCGCGAGGTGTCCCGGATTTGTTCGGCGAGGGCGGTCACGATCCGTTCGCGGGCCCGAACAGGTTCGGTGAGAGAGTCATCGGTGACACCGTGGGGTAGTCCAGGTGTCCAGGCCAATGGCCCGGTGCCGGCGGAATGGGCGCCGGTCGGGTCGAGTCGCCAGTCCAGCACCGCCGCGGGATCATCGGCGGTATCGAGCTCCCGTTTACCTGCGGCGGTTCGGAGTGCGGCGACGGGGTCGGCGCCGGTGAGCGCGATCAGGGCCAGGTGTTGACGCAGGACCGGGTAAGCGGGGCTCTCGGTCAGGTCGGGATGAATGGCGTCGGCGGCGCGGTCGAGTTCGGTGAGACGGTCGCTGCCGAGGGCCTGTTCGGCGGCCAGGCCGAGGGTGTCGAGGTAGATATCGACCGCCCGTCCGACGCGCAAGGCAGGGTCGAGGGCGTCACGAAGTTCGGTGTGTGCGGATTTCTGTGCCCCGTCGCGAGCCAAGACGCGCTGTAGAACTTCCACCGCGGTGCGGGGGTAGACGGCGGGTTCGGTGTAGATCGAGCCTTCGGCGCCGTCGAGTGCGGTCACGAGGTAGGCGTGGTTGGCGTGGATCCCGCGGGTCATCGCGACGTAGAACTGTTGGCGGGATTCGCGCCCGGACAACGCGACATGGCAGGTGTCGGCGGTGATTCCCTGCGCGGAATCGATCGTCGCGGCGTACCCGAGCTGCACATGGTCGCGCACGTACTCGGCCGGAAGCCGGACGGTTGTGTCGCTGTCGGTGCCGCCGCGTCGATGCGACACCGTCACTGAACCGTCCTCGTGGACGGCGTTGATGGTCCAGGAGTAGCCGTTGCGGACCCAATCGGTGTCGCCGAAACGCAGCTTCGGGTTGTTGCGTCGGGTGCGCACGGTGTCACCGACAGAGCCGCAAAGTCCGTCCGCGAGGACCACTTCCGCCTCTGGTTTCGTGTCGGTTCGGGTGAGTCTGTCGGCGCGGGCGCGTGCGTTGAGCGCGGTCACGACCTCGTGTGTGGGTGCCAGCATGACCGCGTCGCGACCGGCGTTGTGGTCGGTGGCCCAGGCGGTGTAGGTGTCGTCGTAGACCGATCCGGTGTGCCCGGCGTGGATGCGGTTGTTGTCCAGATACCAGGCCAGCGCGGCTGGGTCGCCCTCGCGCAGCCCGATCGACGCGGTTGCTTCGCCGGTGGAGGCGAACCGGACGACGTGTGACAGCGTCAGGGTTTGTTCGGGGGAGGCGGCGTTCATGTCGGCGTCGGCGCCACCGGCGTCGATCGCGGGCAGTTGCTTGTCGTCGCCGATGCAGCGCACGGTGGCGCCGCGTCGGGAGAGGAACTGCAGCAGTTTCAGGCGTTTGGTGTTGCCGAGTTTGACGTGCTCGTCGACGATCACCAGCGTCGTGTTGTCGATATCGAGGACCCACTGCGGCAACGACGGCGGATGATCCTGCACGATCGTCGGTGAATCCGCACCAACGGTATGGCGATTGATGACGTCGAGGAGCTTGTCGACGGTCTCGGCGCGGGTGCCGATCGACTCCCCGAGAACCGCGGCCGCCGCAGCGGTGGGGGCCATGCCGAGGACGGTGCCGCCGCTGGAATGCCATGCGTTGGTGAGGACTTGCATGGCGGTGGTCTTGCCGGTGCCGGCCGGAGCGTTCGCAGTATGCACGCGCAACCCGGACGTGGCGAAGGACGAGATCACACCGACCTGGCCGGCATTGAGCGGCCGATCAAAATGCGTGGTGTTGTAGTACGCGACCGCTTTGGCCACCAACTCGGCGTCGAGGACCCGGGCGCCGGGCTCGATAGACAGCTCAATCAACGCTGCTTCGACATCCAGGGTGGATTCGGTGGCGTAGACCTGCGAGTTCGCGCGCGTGTGGACCGACGTGGTGTCGCTGCGGCGCAACCATCCGGGTACGGCCCGCAATACCGGTTGTTCGGTGAGGTCGGGGTCACCACGCGCAACAGTCGACGGCGGTGACAGTGCCTCGGCGACGACCCTTTCCGGAATCCAATTCCAATCGGCGGAGGCAATCTGGCCGCGGAGTTGGCGTTCGACCTCGGCGCGCAGATTGAATACCCCCCAGGTCGAACGCCTGGCTGACACCCCGGCCAGTGCACGTTCCGCAGCCGAGGAGATGAACGCGGCATCGGGATCCGGGCGCGGTGTCGGCTGCACCGACACCGCTTGAGCCACGATGTCTTCGACACCGTCACGGCCTCCGAATAGTTGCCTGGCCTGTGCCGCCCAGGTGTCGCGTTGCTCGGCGAGTGAGGTCGAGAGGTGTTTGGTCGGGCGGGTTTCCAGCGTCGCGCGATCGGAGAGGTCATAGATCTCCTTTCGGTGATGGTTCACGCCCGAAGGTCGTCTGGAATGCCGCGGTGAGCTGGTCTAGGCGGGCGACGATGGCGGCGCCCCGCTGTGACCAGGCTTCGATCAGTTCCAGGGGAATGCCGACGATTTCACGGATCTGGACTTGGTCGGGGGTGCGTCCGGGCCGGGCTTCGAACTGCAGATTGAGGTCGGTTTCGAGGTGGTGCTCGATGCGAGAGTCGAAGATTTCCGAAGCGGTGACGACGGCTTCGTGCAAAGTTCTGGAGTCGATGGTGCGCCATTTGCCGTCGAGGGTGCGGACACGGTTGGCGATCAGGACATGGGTGTGCAGATCGGGATCCCCAGCGCGGCTTTCTCGGTGAGTGAACCCCGCAGCGACAACCCCTTCGACGTCGACCTGCCGGATCCCGTTGCGGCCCAGGCGAGTGAATACCGCGTTGTGCTCCAACCAGGACAACGCGTCCTCGATCGCGCGTCGATGTGCGGCCTCGATCCGCTGCGAAACTTCAGGTGACGCGAGAGCCCATAGGACTGAGACGCTCTTGACAGGGCTGAAGGTGATGTCGAAACCAGCGACGGCTGCGTGTTTCGGGCGCGAGTTCTTCGCCACCCATCCCGACAACTCGCGGGCATTCAATGGTGCCCGTTCGTACTCGGTAGTGAACATTTCTGTCGCGACTTGCGTACGGATCTGTGCGCGCTCGTCATCGGGGATTGCGGTAGCGGGTGGGAGGCTTTGTTGGGAATTGTGTGCGCGAAAGGCATCTGAGCACTGTTGCCGGTACTGCGAGTGGGCTTCGTAGACGGCGAACTTGTTCCCCAGTTTCGATGCCTTCTCCGCTGCCCGAGTGGCTTCGCGGTCGTTGGCGCCGAGGGTGATCTGGTACGCGTAGACCTGCTCTTCGATCTGTTCTGCGTTCGGGTGGATGCCCAGTCCGAACAGTGACTTCATCTGCGACTCTGTCACTTCCGCGCCCGGAAGGATGTCGAGCGCGGCGAGTCCGCTGCCCTGCCAGCGCCCGGGTGCTTCGCCGTGTGCTGAGTAGTAGTCGGCCAGCGAGGAGCGTCCACGTGCGGTGGTGTCGTTGGCGGCGATATTGCGCAAGTAGTAGAGGTATCCGTTGCCTGCAGTGACTCGATGAATTGTTGCGACCATGTCCTCATTTGTCGCCGACGAAATCGCTTGTGGCAAGGAGCGAATTTCGCTGTGGTAAGTGATGGGAAATATTGAGAAGCATTGGGGGGGCAACGTAATCGAATCGTAATTCCGTGATGCCAGACGTCTGCAGGTGAAAAGGTGCGGAGAAGAGAAGTGTGGGAGTGATGGGGAAGGTGGGGGTCGGGGCGTCAGTGTGCGGAGCGTGGAGCGCGAGGTGCAGGTGCGTTGGAGAGATGACGTGAGCAAGGAGTAGCAGCGGGGACGCGGAAGCAGAGAAGTGAAGACGAGCGACCCGCCAAACACCGGGGGACGCGCCAGCCGCCGTCGGGGCGGGGGCCGGCCCAAAGCCGGGCACGGCCCGGTCGTCATAACGCGTTCGATCAGTCGGCTGGGAGCGCATCCCATGACCAGGGTGTGCAGGCGTAGCGGGGGTGGTCGACGGTGACGATGTCGCCGACCGACAGGGATCGGTGGCAGTGTTGGTACCAGCGGCGGGTGTGCTCGACGTCGGCGGGGTGGGGGTGGTCGTTGAGTGCCGCGAGGACCCGGTCGAGGACCGCGAAGTCGTCGACATCGCCGCGACGGTCGAGCAGGAACCGATCGGCCAACAGGTAGGGGTCACCAGGTCGGTGACCGTGGAGCATCGAGCGAGGATCGGCCGCCAGATGGACGGTGATCATCACCTGCGTGAGGCGGCGCCGGCGTTGACGGAGGAACCGGCGGCGAGCGCGGGTGTGACGGGCGCGGTGAAACACAGGGCCTCCTCGGGGTGAAGCGCAGTGGCTGGGGCACCGCGGATCTGGCGGTGCCCCAGCCGACTACGTGCTGTGGGAGTGGGTCAGGCGGCGACGAGTTGACGCTCGCGTGGTGTGGGGATGTGTAGGCCGAGGTGGACCCGGCACTGTGTGCAGAACCCGTCGTCGTGGACGGGGGTGTAGCGGGTGCAGCCCTCGCACCGGCCGGGCCGCTGTCCGGGCGGCACCACCGGCCCGCGGCGGCGCGTGGACATCGTGGGCATCGGTACGGATTCAGCATCGGCGTCGACCGGTGCCGGGGTGCCGGGCAGGTCGGGGTGGGCAGCAAGGAACCCGTCGATCGCGGTGATCAACCATTCGGGTGCGCGACGGCGGACCTCGGTGATGAGTCCGTAGGCGGCGTCGCGGTAGTGCTCGACGAAATACGTGCAGTAGGTGGCGGCGAGGTCGGCGAGGGTGAGCCCGGTGGGCAACGCGGGCAGCCCGGCGCGGTTCTCGCACCGGCAGTAGTCACACAGTCCGTCGTCGCTGCGCAACGCCCCGTCGCGGAGGTGGACGGGTCGTTGGTCGGTGGTGGGGCGTTCGATGAAGCAGGACACGCACCGCCATCCGGCGACTGGGGTCATCGCGGTGGCGAAGTCGTCGAGCCCGTTGCCCTGGAACACGAACCCCTCTCGTCGGTCGGCGCGCGAGCGCAGCCCGGTCCGTTCAGCGGCCCAGGCGTGGGAGTGTTCGGGGGACTTGGTCGATTCACCGGCCAGGGCGCGGTCGTGGTCGCGTTGGTCGGCGACATGCACGCAGTACTGGTGATCCCACATCGCCTCAGCAAGGTCAGCGGGCAGCGGCGCCCGTTCACCGGGTCGGCGCGGTGTCCACCCCCGGGGCGCCCCGGTGGTGAGGGTGACTCCGCGCGCGATCAGCTCGGCCCATCGTTGGCGCAGGCGGGCTTGGTCGACGACTTCGGTATCGACGAACAAGCTTTCGCGCACATACGCGGTGACCTCGACAGGTTCCGGCTCGGCGGGGCGCCGCTTGCCCCGTGCGAGGACACGGGCACGGATCTGCTCGGGGTCCAGGCGGGCGGCATCGATGCGGCGGGAGGCGGGCATGGTCAGCCGTGGCAGCGGGTTGCGCCAGGTGCGGATCGATTGGCGGGGCATCTCGGCGGCGGCGAGCTGGACCTGGAAGGCCGCGAACTCTTCGGCCACGCTGGTGCCGTTCGTTCTGGCTCGGGTCTCGATGAGCTGGGCAAGGGCGTGGTTGTCGTGGGAGTGCAGGCCGGGGTCGGTGTCGGGCACCAACCGCACCAACCGTTTCCGCTCCAATTCGTCACCGGCGGCCCAGCGGGCCCGCAGACGCAGCAGCGCCGACTCACGCGGGTAGAGGGTGAAGCACTCGACCATGAAATCCAGGACGTCCCAGTCGGCATCGGTCGCCAAGTCCAGCGCCGGACGGAACATCGCGATCGCGGCTTTGCGATCGATGGTGAAAGCGAGCTCGATCGCCGAGATCGCATCCAGGAACGACCGCGTATCCGGCTCGCCGGATGGCGGCTCGGCGCCGACGATATCGGCGGCAGACAGAGTGAGATCGTGCCGGTCGAACCCGGGCTCGACACTGTATGTGGTGAGGGTGGTCGTGGGGGAGACGGTGGGTGCGTGAACGGACACAGCTGTTCTCCTGACTGTGGATGGCGAGAAGGGGTCGGCACCTGGGCGCGCTGGAACTGCCACGCTTTTCGCGAAATAGGGGTGCCGGGCTGGGGTGGGCCCAGCCGAGGGCTGTTCACCAGGACAGCGGGCGACACGACGGCGGGAACGCGCCATCTGCGTGCGGGGGCGAATTCCCCGCGCGCACAACCCGACCGCCGGCTGGGGCTGGGTCGGGCGCGGGGGATTCGTTTCCGCCGGGCGCGGGCCCGACGGCGTGGCGCACGATGGCCTGGTAGCCCTCGAGCGGCTGGGCCCACCTCAGCACGGTGCCCCGACCCACCGCCTGACCTCTCACCCGATCAGGCGGACCACAAGCAACCGATCCTGGTCAGAAGCCGGGATCGTCTCCGGATGAGACAGCAGCTGCACCCGCGAATACCGATGTCGCCCACGGTTCGTCGGCTTCGTCCTTGTCCAGGTGTGCCGGTGATTGGCTCGGTGTGCCCCACGGATCGTCGCGCCCATTTCCGTCGGTAGCGGCGGCCTGGCTGGCGCGAGTGGGTGAATGACCGAATTCGGCGCCAGTGTTGTTGTGGCGGACGGTGGTTCGAACGAGCGTTGCGCGGGCGAACCGCAGGCTGGGGCCGATTTCGTCGACATCGAGTTCGATGACGGTGCGTTGTTCGCCGTCGCGGGTAGTGAAGCTGCGCTGTTTGAGCTTGCCCACGACGATGACGCGTGCACCTTTCGGCAGCGTCTCGGCCGCGTTCTCGGCGGGTTCGCGCCACAGGCTGCAGCGCAGGAACAACGCTTCCTTGTCGCGCCATTCGCCGGTTCGGGAGTCGCGGTAACGCGGTGTGGAGGCAACAGTGAAGTTCGCGACCGGAACACCGGCCGGGGTGTGGGTCAACTCGATGTCGGAGCAGATGTTCCCGATGAGGTGTAAGGGCGTATCACCAACCATGACAAAGCCTTTCAGAGAGGTATACGAGCCGTGAGGACGGATGTGGGCATGGCGCACTCAGGCCGTTTGCCGGTATGAGCGCATCGAGGGGGTGTGGGGACGGTCCTGGCCACCGGCAGGAGACGGCTGTGTCGTCGTCGCTCAGGGGAGGAGCGAGTCAGTCGGCAGGGTTGATGGTGATGCCGAGGTCCGCGGCGACCTCGCGGCCGGCTTCGGCGATTCGGCGGACCTGGTCCGGTCGAACACCGTCTCGTAGTGCGACGTCGAGTAAGACGGCCATCGTGTGGTGGGGATCTGCGCGCAGGGCCTCGGTGACGGCGATCCCGGCAACTACGGTGTTTGCGTTGCTGTAGGCGCTGTAGGCGAAGAGGGTGGAGGCCTCAGCGCGGTCGGAGCCGCTGGTCACGGTTGCGACCGTCTGCCACACTGCCTGTGCGGCAAGGTGATCTTCGGTGTCGGCGAGCGCGAACATGACGTCGCGAATAGTTCTGTCGCGCAGGGCAACGACGATGGTGGCGAGGTCGTGGGCGGTGACCGGTGTGTGTTCTGCGGTTCGGATCCGCGCGACCAGTGTTCTGGCGGTTTCGTGCCGGACGGTATTGCCGTTGTCCGTTGCGGTGGAGAGGTTGTGGCGGTAGCGCAGTGCTGCGGGCCCGATGTGGGGGCGGACTCGCGCGGCGAGGTCCGGGTTTGGGGCGAGCAGGTCGACGAGTTCGTGGCGGGAGTTGCGGATCTGGTTGCCTTCGAGCACGTGTGCGAGGGCAACAGTGGAGGTGCGTGGGTCGTCGATGGTGCCCTCGCGACCGGTTAGCAGGTCCTGGTACCGGGCTCCGGTGGTGATCGTGGGCACCAACCAGGCTGCGACCGTGTCGGTGTCGGCTTGTGCAAGGTTGCGCAGGAGCGCGTGGGCGGTGGTCAGTGCCGTGGGGCGGTTGTCGACGACGATGACCATTATCGAGGTCATGTCTTCTCGGCGGCGAACTGAGTTGATCGAAGTTGTCAGGTGCCGTGCCCCGATAGGGTCGGTGACGGAGCCGATGTCGGTCCGTATCAGGGCTCGGATCGTTCGGCGGGCGCCCGACGCGCGGTCGGTGCTGAGCATGGCGATGACGATCGATTGGGTGGGAACGAACCCGAGCATCGCGGGCACGGCGGCGATCAGCGCGCCGACATCGTCGACATGCAGAAGCGCCCGGTGCGTCGGATCGTCGGCTGGTTCATCGGCTGTCGCGGGATCGGTTTCGTCACTGGCTTCCACAGCAGCACGTACCTTTCAGATTCGGGAGGCAGACCGCACCGCACCGAGGCCCGAAGGGAGACGGGTCTCGGCGCGGATCGCCGGGGGTCAGGCGGCGGCTGTCTCGGGCTCGCGGGCCGGGGTGTCGATGTCGATGTCGATGTGCTCGTAGTCGAGTTCTGCGATGGCGGCGAGTTCGACGGGGACGAGTTCGTGGCCGATGTGTCGGAGGAACCGTAGGTAGCGGTTGACGCCGGCGTCGCTGTAGCGCCAGCAGTCCTTGCCGGTGCGCTTCTCGATCGCGCCGAGAACGAGTCCGAGGACGATGACGTGACAGCGTGCGGGCTTGGCGGCCTCCACCAGTTGCTGCAGGTCGTGGCGGCGACTACCGGAACCGGCGAGGAGCTCGGCGGCGGTCTGTGCGGCGTTGTATTCACCGAGCAGGTTCGGTTCGGCGATCAACGCGTCGGCGACGAACTTCGCCGACTCCGGTGGCGGAGTCTTGCGGGCGAGGAGGTCGGTGACGAACTGTCGGCGCACATCCATCGCGGCCAGGCCCTGCTTGTTGAGCTCACGGACCCGCCGCATCGCCAACCGTTCCTGCTCGCGTCGCGCGGTGGTCTCAGCTTCGGCACGAGTACGCCGCTGGGCCGACTCCTGTTCGGCCACAACGTCATCGACGGATGATTCATCGCTGTCCGGGTTGTCGATGTGTGCAGGCTGCGGTTCGGGCAGATTGCTACGCAGCTGCAGACCCTGAGTATCAAGCAGGTGGGCGGGCAGGAAGTAGTCTGCCTGCCACTGCTCGCGCTGAAAAACGTCGCGGGCATGACGCAAACCTTGCGCGGGCTCGCGGTCGGGTTCTCGCTCGGTCTCCCAGTCCACGGTGGTGGGGTCGACGATGTTCCCGGAGTCGCGGTCGACGGTCGTTAGGGTGTTGGATCGTTCGATCCACACCAGCCACCCGCCCTCGGCTGAGAGGTTCCCGGAATCGAGGGCGTTGCCGTCGGCATCAGCTAGGTCGTCGACGTGAACCAGCTCCGGCCCTGGTGCGTGGTCGCCGGGATATTCGAGCAGCACACCGAAACCTGCCTCGGCCCACGGCAAGGCGGCGGCGAAGTAGGCGCGGCGTTCGGCACGGTCGTTGGCGACAAGGCGCGCTTCGTAGGAGAAGTGGGTCCGGTGCGCGGCGAGGAGTTGGCGAACAGCGTCGGTGTCGCCGATGGTTTCGTACTCGGCCAGGATCGCGGCCTGTTCCAGATCGAGCTGCCCGTCGTCGACAGCTGTGCGAGCGGTAAGGGAGGCGCCGATCTTGCCTGCCTGTTTGATGTCGTCGCGTGTGGACTGCAACGCTTTGCCGACGCGGGTGACCGAGGCCCCGAGGTCGAGGACGAGCGCGATACCCGCGGCACGGTCACCGTCGGTGAGCGCGACTCGGCGGTCGTTGACGGTGATCTGCTCGAGAACCCGGGAGATCTCGGCTTCCTTGCCGTCCACGGCGGGGTCGGGGGCGATCAACCACACCGGGACCTGATCGAGTCCGACGGCGATCGCGGTCAACGTGCGCAGCTGCCCGTCACGCACCATCGCACCCGGTGAGTCGGGGTGACCGTAGGCGATGATCGGTGTCAGCACTCCGTGTTCGGCGATCGAGTCGACCAGCTCGGGGTGGTCCTCGAGACGAAACGTTTCACGCACGTTGTTGTCGATGATGAGACTGTTCGGATTCCGTGTCACGGCAACGGCATTCGCCAGAACACCAGTGGTTCCCGCGGCGCCGTTCTGCTCGACGCTCGCGTTCTCGGCCACCGTGTGGTCGATGGGGTCATGGCTCGGAGCAGCGTGGTCGTCGCCAGTTGCGGCGTCGGCGCTGTGGTCGTCGGTGTCGGCAGTCATCGAAATGGTTCTCCTGTCGCGAAATCAGGCAGGCACCCGACGATTCGTGCCGCCGGGTGCCTGCCTGGAAAAAAGGGAGTGGGGGAATCGAGCGGGTGGTCAGCTTTGGACGTTGGTGCGGTTGGTGAGGTTGACCGGGTGGAGGCGGCGAGCGCCGAGGTCATCGGGTTCGGTGTAAGCCCAGTGCTTGCCTTTCCAGCCCGGGTCGGCCTCCCGCCATCGCTCGACGGTGGCCGGAGCCAGAGCGGTCGCCACGCCGGCGACCCCGAGGTGCGCTGCCAGTTCGAATTCCGGGCGAGTCATCGTGTCGGCCATCGGAAACCTCCTGAGTTGGGCTCCGGGCCGCGGCAATCCGCGCGGACGTCCGGAGCAGGTTGGGGGGAAGTGTCGTTGATGCTGGGGGACTGGTCGGTCAGACGAGGGTCATGGCCTGTAGGGCGAGGTCGTCGAGGGCGTCGGCGCGGTCGGCATCGGGAATGGTCTGGGAGTAGCTGGTGACTGCGTTCGCGATCCCGGCGGCGGTGAGCTGACCGGCGGCGATGAAATGCGACAACACCCCGGCACGTTCGTCCTCGCTGAACCCCAACTTCTTCCCCAGTACCTCGATGGTCGTGTCCGGCCGGTTCACCGGCGTGCCGGCATGGCGCTCGAGCTCTCCGACTCGCGCGGCCAAGAATTCCGGTGACAACCATTCGGCGACCTTGTCGCGGGTTTCGGCGGTGATCACCGCGAGCCGTTTGCGGTAGGTGTCCTGCGACCAGGCGCCCACGGTGCCGACATCGAGTTTGTCGCCGAGATGACGCTTGGTGAACGCGAACAACGGCACCGTGAGCCCGTTACCGCACACCTGCACGACCAGCTCCGGCTTCAACGTCACCGCATGGTGACCGATTTCGGAATTGGAGAACCGAAGCCCGGCGAACACCACCGGCTCACTCCCCGCCCGGAAACCCTGACCATGGCGGGCGGCGACACCGCGCCACCGATCCAGATCCCCCGCGACACGTCGGCGCTCGGCCTCGATCTCCACATTGGCGAACGGATTACGGTAGTTGCGCAGAAACGTCGGCGCCATCGCCGACACCGACGGTGAATACACCTTGCAGTGCATCGAAGATTCCGTCAGATCACACGATCGCACCTCGACATCGGCATCGGCGGCCGTGATGCCGTCGAGCACCGCGGTGAGCACATCGAGGTTGTCGATGATCCCGTACCGGTCCGACAGAAACGCCCGCAACACCCCAGGCTCGCCCGGCCCACCGGAGGTGAACAACCGCAACAGAAACGACCGATCCTCGCACTGGTCGGGCAGACGCGGGTCCTCAGGACCGTGGAGCAAACCATTGACGTTGCCGTCGTAGAGGTCGGTGCGTTCCTGCTCACGTAACCACCGCAGGTACCCGACCGGGATCTTCAGCTTTGTGCCCAGCTGCGAATCCGCTGCGGCTGTCGGCCGATAGGCGCCGTCGACGAGGGTCACACCACGCTCGTCGACGACCGGACCGACGTCCGACAACTCGATGAAACCGTCGCGGGCACGCAGCGCTGAGGCCGGCGCGACCACATCGACCTTGGCGGCCTGCTGATGACTCAACAACCTCACCAAGTCACTCAACTCGGCATGACGAACAGAAGAAACGAACGACATCACTGACTCCTTCGGATCGGGGGAATGGTGGGGACACCGCCGGTAACCGCGCGAATGGATCTGCGCGCTATGGCTATGGGGTGTCATGCGGAATACGCGCGGGCGCGGGCGTGCGGCGAGTCGCGCAATCGACCTCGGGCAGCAGACCGCGGCCCTCGACGGTCGTCGCAGATTGCGGTTCAGGCGCTGGTCAATCGCCGGGCGTCGTGGTCAGCCACTGAGCGAGCGTGCGCAACTGCTGGAAGATGTGGTTGGGCTGCTCGCCCTCGCCGGCCTCGTACTCGGTGTTCCACAGATGACTGACCACGATCTGCGCGGCACTCTCGACATCGTCATCAGCGGCGACAGGAGCCTCCGAACGAGGTTGGTGTTCAGTGGTTTCCGGGTGCTGCTGGGTAGGTGGTCCGGTGCCGGCGGGGTCAACGACGTTCATCGGTGAGACCAGCCCCCACCGCGTGGCTTCAGGTGACGCCGATTCGCCCGTTGCCAAGCCGCAGCGTTCGGATCCCCGGCATATCGAGCACCATCGGGATAGACAGTGACGGCCAGCTGATGCGCGCGGACCAGAGCCTTGCTCGCGCTGTTGAGACCATCGCGATCCAGGATATGGAAGGTAACCGGGCTGATCGACAACGCAACGTAGCTGATCGAACGCCGCATCCCCTCGTGATACATCCGTTCCACCGAGGCCGCGCCGGACGGTGTATGGGTCCATGTAATCGCAGCGAGGACCGCGACCTCCGAAATCGGAGCCTCCACCACTGGCATCGGTACCCGCTGGTCCACCCCGACCATCGCCTGACGAGCCAATCCGAACAGGCCGACCATGCGCTGGACCTGTTCAGCCGAGGTGAACGTCATCACCACCCGCCCCCACCGCACAACGATCCTCGCATCACCGCTATGCGCCCCGACGACGTCGACGAAGATCTGTTGCTCCCCGGCCAACATCGCCGTGACGGCTGTGACCAACCCTGCTCGACGATCCAGTGGCGGTTTGCGGACTTGGTCGACCAATTGACGTGCAGAAACCTGAGAAGTTGCCATAGGGAAGTCCAATCTGACTGTTACAGAAGGGTTAGATCGCAAGCGCGAGGACACGGGAGGTGGGACATGTCGAAGCGGTTCGGGCAGAGAATGTGTCCGCAAGGAGCAAGCCCGCGCGGCATAATGAGAGGTGGGAGACTGGCGGGGCATGGAGGTTGCAACGCCTAGCAGAAGAAGCGGCGCGCGGCGAAGGCGCCAAGGACTCAGTTCGTGCCCCACGTCGAACGTGCCGGGATCGGCGCCGCCGCGCCGATCAGAGGATCCGTGACCGCCACGTCAGCGCGGCGGTGATGGAGTCGCCTTGGTGTGTCGGCTGCGGCGACAGTATGTGAGAGATGCCGGGACTCCCGGATTGCCGAGCTACAGCAGTAGATTCAGCGCACTCGCGCCGCCGCCCCCATTTTGGGTGATTTTGTTGCGGCATGCCCAACGATGACGTTGGATCATTCTGTGCGGCAGGGGATCTCGACAGACGCGATCTTGCCCCACTAAGCGTCCGATCGACTGTTGTTCGTCTCATGTGACAGTGGTGCTGGCGGTATCTTCAGATGGAAGTGGTTGTTGTTAGAGCTATTTGGTGTGGTCGAGCATCTACTGAGGTACCACCAGGCTAGGCGAGGTTTCTGTGTTCGAACGCGGTCAACGTGTCCGGGTGAGCGTTGCAGGTGTTCCTGACTTCGCGACTGTCCGGCGCGCAGTACCCGACGATGAAACCGGCGGCCTCGATCTGTTCCTGGCTGACGATGATGGAGTCCGACATGAGGTGAATCTTGTTGCGGGCGACACTCACTCGGTCCGTGTCCTCACAAGCGACGGCCAAGCTGATTCCGCTCGTGTACTGGCTGGCATGTGGACGCGTTGGATGCACGCAGCGGCGACCAACGCAGAAACCAGTGCGATGGCTTCGACTCCGCTCAAGCCGTACGCGCACCAGACGACGGCGGTCTACGGTGCGATGCTTCCGCAGCCGCAGCTGCGGTTTCTGCTGGCAGATGAGCCTGGCACCGGCAAGACGATCATGGCTGGTCTCTATATCCGGGAGATGCTGCGGTTGGGACTTGTCCACCGGGCGATCATTGTGTGCCCTGCGAACTTGGCCACCAAGTGGGTTGACGACTTCGGCCGCTTGCTCGGCGGTGGTCTCAAGCACCTCACAGCTGAAACAATCCGTCAGGAGGCGTTGAAAACTGGAGACCTGTGGGTTGTGAGCCTGGAGCTCGCTGCGGTCAACCCTGCGGTTCAGGAAGCAATTCGCCCCGACAAGGCCGGCTGGGACCTCGTGGTGTTCGATGAGGCGCATCGGTTGACCCCTACCGCAGCTGGTTTCCATCAAGTCGGTCGCCTGCTGGCGAAGAACACTCCGCGCGCGTTGTTGATGACAGCGACCCCACACCGGGGTAAAGAGTGGCTGTTCCGGCATTTACTGCATTTGGTCGACCCGGACATCTATCCGGACCCTGGCCCTGACCAGAGCGCACACCTCGATGCGTTGAAGCCCGGGCCGATCCACTTCCTGCGCCGCATGAAGGAAGACTTGGTCGACTACGACGGCAAAACCCGGCTGTTCAAGGGCCGCAGCGCCGCCAACCACAGTGTTCCGCTTTCGAAGGCCGAATACGGCTTCTACATCGAAGCGATCGATATGGTCGGCAACTACTTTCCGCGCACCGCGCAACCTCTGGCCCGGATGGTATACGGCAAGCGTGCCGCGTCGAACCTGTACTCGCTGGCCGAAACGTTGCGCCGCCGATACCGGCATATGGGTGAGCTGAGCGAGGCCGAGGCAGCGTTCAACGCTGATCGTAATGATGTCGGTGATGAAGCCGAGGTCGACGAGGCGAAAGTGGTCAACGCGCCATCCACGGCATCGCGGGCGGAACGATCAGCGATCAAGTCGTTCCTTGAACGGCTCGACGCCACGATCGAGGCGGAAAGCTGGCAACCGTCGAAATGGCTCCGGTTGGTCGATGGCTGCCTCACGGTTCACGGGATCAACGCCGGTACTAGGCAGCAGGCCGTCATCTTCACCGAGTTCGCTGACACGGCGTATTGGATCGCCAACCGTCTTCGCCAGGACGGCTACACCGCGAAAATGTACTCGGGCCGCCAGTCCAAGCACGAGCGTGACGAGGTCCGCCGTGAGTTCATGCGCGGAGAGTTCCAGGTCATCGTCACCACCGACGCCGGCAACGAAGGGATCGACCTACAGGCTGCGCATGTCCTGGTCAACTATGACATCCCCTGGTCGCTGGTTCGGCTTGAGCAGCGCATGGGCCGCATTCACCGGGTCGGTCAGACCCGGGATGTGTTCTTGTACAACTTGGTCGCGACCGACACCCGCGAGGGTGAGACATTGATGCGGTTGCTCGACAACTTCGTCACCGCGGCGAACGAGCTTCGGGGTCAGATGTTCGACAGCCTGTCTGCAGTCGCGGAGATCACCGGTGTCGACTACGAAAAGTGGCTGACCGCCCTGTACGGCAACGACGAGGTAAAGAAGCACGCCGCGGTGGAGGCTGCGCAGGCGATCCAGACGCAAGAACTGGTCCGCAAGGCCCGCGAGGTTCGCGATACTGAACGCAAACTGGCTAGCCAGGTAGACGCAGTCGCCGCACTGACGCTGCTGCAGCGCGACCTGTTCGCCCGTATCAACCCGGCGATAGTCGAAGCCTATTTGGACCGGTTGGACGCGGCGGGGTTGATCACAGTGGCCCGTACGACCGCTGGTGAGGGATTCCGGCAGATCACCATCGCTGCAGGCACTTTGCCAGCCAGTCTCGGTGGATCCACGAGTGCTCTGCTAGCCACCAGCGGTGAAGCCTTACGGGCCGCCGCCAGCCATATCGACGTAGCCGACACGATCACGCTCGGCCCAGGCGAACCCGGATTCACTGACTTGATCAGCCTCGCTGACACCGAGATGGCCGAGGCGATGTTCCAGTCTGGTGCGGCGCAGGATCCCAGCAGCCTGACTTCCTACGACCTATACGCGTTCGAAGCCGTGATGACCGAGAGCGGCGGGCAATCCCGAAGTATTTGGGCCACTCTTATCAAGGTCGATGACGCTGGAAACGCGCGCGCAGTCCGGTGGGAAGCTCTGGCAAACCTCATACCTACTTCATTGCCCGGCACGGCGGAACATCCTGCCCGTCTGGACCACGCCAACCAGGCTGCTCACCTAGTCGCCGAGGAATCGGTTCTTGCGCGACAGAAGGTCCGGGCCGACTGGTTCGCCCAGGCTCGTAAAGACCTGCAGAACCTCCCGATCACGCTCACCGAAGGCATCCTCGATCGGAATGACCGAGTGGCCATGCGCAAGCACCTGAAGGCACAAACCGACTTACGCCTCGATGACCTCAAACGGCTAACCCATGTCCAGCTTTCGGATCCAAGACTTGTCGGACGGATTCGCGTTCACGCGGCAGCTGACCCCAGCACACAATCCGAGATCGACTCGGAGCTCGTATCGATGAAGCTTGTCGCGAAGTTCCTCACCGGCGACGGCTGGCACGTCGATGATGTCCACACCGAGAACCGTGGCTACGACCTCGATGCCCGCCGCAACAGCCAGATCCGGCACATCGAGGTCAAGGGAGTCGCCGGTAGCGCTGCTTCTGACGGAGTCCGTATGACTGGCAACGAGGTACTCATCGCCACCCAGCACCGTAAGCAGTATTGGCTCTATGTCGTCGACAACTGTGCGGACGGCACCGGCCGGCTGTTCGGTGCCTACGAAGACCCCGCCACCCTGTTCGCCACAGACATGATCGGAGACGCAATCTTCCGTGTCCCCGGCAGCAGCCTAAAGAAAGCGCATGGCAGTCAGCTATGACACGCATGATCGAACGATGGTTCCCCAGCGCAGAAGTGTCGGCGAACAGTAGCAAAGGCTGGGGGTCGGGCAACTCGGAGATCTCGCTGTTTATGTGGTTTGCCAAGAGGCCTACAGCGCAGGCAAAGGCTGCAGTGGCGTGTTCGCTGCTTCCCTGGCCAGATGATTTGGCAGAGCAGGTTCGCCTTCAGGAGATCGTCCGCACAGCAATGACTGGCCGGTATGGAGCGTGGACGGAGCTGGCTGCGGAGATCGTCAAGGCGAACCCTCAGGGGGCCGTCACTCTCGACCCGTTCAGCGGTCGTGGGATGATTCCTCTGGAGTCGGCCCGGCTCGAGATCGAGGCCCACGCAATCGATTACAGTCCGGTGGCTGTGCTGGCGAGTTCGTTGCTGACCAGCGCGCCGTTCATTGATTGGACGAAAGAACCGGATCTTCCATTCGGGGACGGCGGTCGGCGATTACTGACCGCTCCCAGCGATCGGCTCCTTCAAGACTTGGAGAGCCTGTTTGCTGAGGTTGGCCTGCGGCACACGCGGGCTATGGCAGAGGTCTATCCGATGTCAGGTGGCAGCTATCCGTGGGGGTACCTGTGGGCGGCGACCATTGAGTGTCAGGAGTGTGCGAACAGGTTCCCGCTGATCGGTTCATACACGCTGATCCTTGCCAGGGGCAAGAACGGGGCGGTGTCGTTCTATATCGATGCCGACCGTCAGTCCGGGAAGTGGAGAGCCGTAGTGCATCACGGCTCCCCGCAAAAAGACCCTACGCTCGCCAATGCGGTTGTCGGCGGCCGAAAAATCCCAGGTAAAAGCGCGATATGCCCGTTTTGCGCGCATGTGCATTCGCTCGATGTCCACCGTCGCCTTCTTCAGAACGGCCGAGGCGAGGACGCATTGATCCTTGCCGCGGACATCGACGGGCGAAGCAGGAAGACGTTTCGGGAGCCGACCGCCGATGAGCGGTCCGCAGTCAGCAAGGCTTCCGTGTTGCTGGCAGCGGAAGCGTCTTTCGGGCCGTTCATGTCCGCAGTGCCGGACGAACGGATCGCGCCCGGCAACAACAACATCATCGGTCCGAGCATCTATGGTGCTCGAACATACGGCGACTTCATGGTCGACCGTCAAACCCTGTCCTACGTCAGGCTCGCGAAAGTGATCGGCACAGTGGCCGATGAATTACGTGCTGGCGGCATGTCCGAACATTACGTGCGAGTGCTCGCCGGGTATGCGACCGCAGTGGTTGCGAAGAAGCTGCGCCGGTCGACTCGAGGCGCGAGGTTCCAGAGCACGGGTGGGGCGCGCGTCGGCGACCTGTTCGTGAACGAGGGTTCCATCACGTTCTCCCACGACTTCTTCGAAGCTGGTTTGGGTGACGGCCCCGGAACGTGGAAGTCCATCTCGAGCAATGTAATTGCGACGTGCCGGAATCTTTTCACCGACATTCGTGGCACAGCCACCTATGTCCAACGCGGCTCAGCCACAATGCTGCCGTTCCCGGCTGACAAGTTCTCCGCCGTCGTCACTGACCCCCCGTACGACCAGATGATCGCTTACGCCGACGCGTCGGACCTGTTCTATGTCTGGATCAAACGGTGTCTGCATAACACCTGGCCTGAGTTGGCGATGACCGCCGACCCGTACGGCGCTCAGGACAAAGCGCAGGAAATCATCGTCAAACGAGTGCGTGGTGAGGCACCACAAGAGCACCGCACCCGTGAACATTACGACCGGTCGATCACTCTGGCGTTCAGCGAGATGCAGCGAGTCGTCCAACCAGATGGCGTGGTCACTATTGTTTTCGGGCACGGCGAACCCGAGGTATGGCAGCGTTTACTCACTTCGATCGAGCAAGCTCAACTGGTCATGACCGCTTCTTGGCCGGCCAACACCGAGTCCGGAGGGCAGCAGGGCAAAGCTAACATCGAGACCACATTGACGATGGCCTGCCGGCCGGCGCCTTCGGGCCGCACACCAGGCCGTAAGGGCGCGGTGGAGTCCGCTATCAGGGCAGAGGTGCGCCGCCGCTACCCCGATTGGGAGCGTTGGGGTCTCGCACCAGCGGACATGCTGATGGCAGCTGCCGGACCGGCGATGGAAGTTGTCGGTCGATACAGTCAGGTTCTCGACGCGACAGGCGAGCCTGTCGACATCTACACCTTTTTGCCACTAGCCCGCTCAGCTGTGCAGGCCGCGATGGCCGTCGAAGTGGATCATCATCCGCTCGAAGTATTCGATGCCCGTACGAGGTTCGCACTCTGGTGGGTGCGGCTGTACGGTCGGCAAACCCAGGCAAAATCGGAGCTTCGCTGGCAGGCTCTCGCGTCATCCCTGGAGATCGACAACGTCCGCGATCTGGTTCCAGACTCCGACGGTGGTGTGCGATTCGTGACCGCGGCGGCCTTCGCCGCACGCGTCACCGATGAGTCAGCGGTCATCGACGTTGCGTTGGCGCTTGCTGCGGCCTCGGAGGAAGGTATTTCGAGCATGGGGGAAGTACTGGCTCGCTCCGGGGTCAGCGCCGAGGACGCCTACTTGTGGGCCGCGGTGAAATTTCTCGCCGACCGGCTCCCTGCCAGTGATTCTGATGCTGTCGCGTTCACACGGGTGCTGCGGACTCGCGATGGTATCGCCAACGCCGCGGACGCAGTGGTCTTCGAGGTCGAGTCGAAGGCACGTAAGCAGAAGATTGACGACGACCAGTTGAGGTTGCTTTGACCGGCACGAAACGTACACCAGCACAGCGGGTATCGAGGGGGACGAAGATGGCAACGAGTGTGACGCCATGGTGGAAGGCGCTGCAGATCCGCAAGGAGATCCTCGGCGCGTCAGGGCAAATCGACGACGTGCAGATGTCGTTGTTCCAGGCTGTCTATGGCCGTGGGGTCGCAAGCGCCCCATACGCGGATGCCACGTACTACGGGTCGATTACCCACCCCACCGGACGACTCATCGATCTACTCGCTGAGATCGCTATCCGGATCGGCAGCGGTGGGGACTACGTGAAGGCGCGCGCTGTTACCCGACTCGACCAGGGGATGGGCGGCGGTAAATCCCACGCCTGCATCGGTGCTTTCCACTTGGCGGCGAACCCGACCGCGCTGATGCAGACCGAACTCGGTCAGTCTGTGGCGGCGGAGAGCGCCGCCAGGATCGGCAGGCCGCTCCCGAGCGACCTCGGCAACCCACTTGTGGTGGTCCTACCATGCGACAACATGACGCCGTTCGCGCCGGTCAAAGAACTGGACGGTCCAGCCATCACCCTCTACGAGAGGTTCCTGTGGCGGCTGTTCAGTGCGGACTACACGCTCTTCGAGAGATACCAGCCGTATTGGAGCGATAAGAACAAGATTTCCGAGGCGATCCGTGCGGTCAATCGTCCGGTTCTGGTGATCGTCGACGAGATCCTTGACTACATCGGGCACGGGCTCGATGGGGCCAAAAATCCTGAGCTTGGTGCACAGGATGTCGCGTTCCTACGAGCGCTGCTCGACGTGATTAACGACGTACCCAACGTCGCGATGCTCGTGGTGATGATCGCTTCGGACAAGGACAGCATCGCCCTGTCGGCGGCCGCGCAAGCCCGCCGTGCCGATCTGAACGGACTCCTTGACCGAAACGGATCACCGACGACCGTGACAGAAGTCGAGGACTTCGCCGACATCCTGCGAAGGCGTCTGTTTGAGGCGGAACCAGCCAAGGAAGTTCTGGCCGCCACTGCGGCGCTTTATGAGAGTGCGCTCTCGGACAAGGTATGGTCCAAGAGTGTATGGGATGCCACATCAGCGGACTGGCGCCGCGATTGGGCCAGCCAAGTCGCTAATTGCTACCCGTTTCATCCGATGCTCATAAGCATCGCCAAGAACGAGTGGAGCGCGGTCACAGGCTTTCAGAGGGTCCGTTCGACTATCCGGATCTTCGCCGCGACCGTCTATGCGCAGCAGCAGCGCGGTCTGGCAGGTGAGTGGGTACCTGCATTGATCGGACCTGGAGACCTTCCGCTATCGGACAACTCGGTGCGTGAAGCGCTGCTCGGTTCAGGTCTGGTCGAGGATGAGAAAACGATCGCGAATTATCGGAGTATCGCTGAGAACGAGGTGGTCAACTCATCTCGCAACGGCGGCGTCGCACGCAAGCATGACATCGAGCGTGATCCGCATATGTGGGCCCAACGGAACCCTTACGCGTCCGAACGGGCCGCTACGTTCATCTTCCTCGCCAGCATCATCGGCACCTTGCGTCCTGGACGCGGCCGTGGGGCCAGCGCACCGGAGGTCAAGGCCGCTACCAGTATCCCTGATGCGCTCTACACCGTCACTGACGCCGACCAGGTGGTGGAGGAACTGGTTAACGCCGTAGGCGGGATGAACGCTGTCGAGGTGATTCCCGGGCAGGGGAACAACAAGCCGGCCCGATACTTCCTGTCGACCAGGTTGACGCACCGGATGCTTGTCAGCAACATCAAGCGGACAATCACCGAAGCCGAACGGGACGATATCATCGCGAAAGTCGCCGACCGCCTTTCCAGCTCCGGGCCGTTCCGCGACATGAAGTTCGTGGCCGCGGACAGATCGCGCTCCGCTGCGGATGTCCTGACTACCGCGGGCCTCGACACCGCTCACGTGAACCGTTTGGTGGTGTTGGATCCAGCACAGTTCAGTCTCCGCAACGGTATGGAGCGGGCGACGATGGAGGCGCTGACCGCGGCAATGGGCCTGGACCGTGGTACCTCCCAAATCCCGGTTCAGTGGGCGAGCAGTGCGGTCTATGCCGTGGTCAACACCCAGCGCCGTGCTCTCGCACGCGGACATGCAGTGGAATACCTGGCCCGCCAGAAGGCACTGGCGGCGCCAGAGGTTCAGGGAGATGCCGAGCTCAAAGCAACTGGTACCAAGGAGTTGGCTAATGCGAAGGAACAACTGGAGAAGGCGGTCCGGCGCGCCTACCAGCATGCGGTGTTCCTGGCCCAGCCCGACTCGGATCGCACGATCGAGGACATTACCTTCGACTCCGACAACCTGACCTCGCTCAACGGCACGATGGTTTGGAAGGCACTGGCAGAGCGGGACAAAGCTTTCGAGGATGGTCAGTTTTCAGCGAAAGCCCTGGTGCATAACCTCCGCGACCAGGACTATGGGCGGAGCCTGTCGGAGATCCGCAGTGCGTTCTACAACGCCCCGCGACTGCCGCTGCTATTCAACGGAGACAGCGATCTTCAGCACGCAATCTTCAACGCGGTATGTGATGGGCTGATCCGAATCGTCGACGGCAGCGGCACTACTGTCGCGGTGCCCGGTGCCGGGCAGGTTAACCTCGCCAGCACCACACTACGGCTGGTCAGACCAGTTGCGACCTGCAGCGTGTGCGGTGTAGCCGAGGACAGTCATCATTGCGCGCCGACATCCGAATCGGTGGAGGATAGTGTCTCGCCAGCCTCTGGGCAATCGCCGAAGCCGAACACCGTCAAGACCACGCCACTAGCCGCTGGCGCGCGCATCACGGACCCCGGTCTGCTCGATCGAGAACCTGAGGCCAGGGAGCAGCAATTGAAGTTCTCCTTCACTAGAAACCTCCTGAACCAGGATGAAGCCGCCGACAAGTTCGTCGCGCTGTTTCGTAGCCTGTACATCGCATGCGATGAGCGACAAGCCAGTTATCTCAGTGGAACAGTGCATCTAGTCGTCAGTGGGACCGCTGCCGCGTCAATCGAGGCAGCGGCAAGCGAACTTGGGCTTAACGTCACGATTCAAGACGTGTGACGATGGGGCAGTTGCCGGTGCCCAGAGGTGGTCGAGAGGCGGCGGGACAGTCCTGAGGTGATGGAATCTCCACGCACGATCGGGGACCAAGCGCGTCCGTTATCCGCAGACGTTCACCCTTTGGCGCTCAGTCCCACGTGGCAGCTGGTCTTGTGGTAGTGAGGGACTACTGACTGGTTATCGCTGTAGCGCGCCGCCCGAACGGGCAATGCTGCTGGGGCTATGGGACCACAGGGCGGTCGCGTCCTTGCGGCATGGGTGGAGTTCGGATGGCCCGGGCGAAGGCCAACTCGCGGACCAGGCCACCTCCAGACACCCGCGGCACACAAACGACACGGATTCAATGAGAATCGTTGGGTACCGACCAAGCGTGACGAGTGCCACTGTGTTGATGAAAGTGCAGGTAGAGGGCTGTTTTGGGAAGAGATGGGAAGCGTTGGGAAGGGCCTGTCCCATCACGGCAGGTTTCTGGTTCGAGTCCAGATGGGGGAGCACGAAAAAGCCCTCTACCAGCGCAAGCAGGTGGAGGGCTTTTTGTTTGTCCGGGAGAATCCGCGCAGATCGACTACTTTCCGACTACAACGATGGACTTATGCGACGATCCCGGGTGGAGACCTACCGGGCGCGGGAACTGAGCAAGCCAAGTCCTCGATCGTGGACTACAGCCTGAGGCGTGTCCGGCCCGCAGGGAGCGAGTTGTTCGAAACGCTTCTTGTCGCTGATCTGCTCACCAAAGATCAGGATCTCCGACCAGCTAAATACCGTCCGCGGGGCGATGCAGCGAGTGGCAATGGTCCTCAGCGACAAAAGCACGACAGGACGCCCCAGCGAGGTCGGCGGCGTAAGCGAGCAATTGGACGAACTCAGAGGAGCGGCTAATCCCGCGCTTGGCGAGATCTATGAGTACGCCACCCAGCGCCTTCCCCAATAAGGCTGGGGCATGCCACCCCGGCGCTCGGTACGCAGTGAGTACGCAGCGCTTCCCAAGGGTGCCCATTTCGGCCAACGATGCAGCGCGAAGTTCCCAGATCAGACCCACGGAGCCGATTCCACCCAACCAGCACAAACGCCAGGAACAGTCTTCATCATCGACACGTTGGATGGTGCGTCGCTGCGGGTGTCGGGGCCGAAGCCGTCTGGAGTGAGCGCTACCCCCACATGTCGAGGATGGCAGGCCTTCCCGGTCGCGACCGGTGAACCAGCAGCGGTCCTAACAGTCACGCCGGTTCGAGGTGGCTGGGTCCGGCAGTTTCCGCAGTCGTGGAGGTCGAGGCGGGGAGCCAGCCCACCTCATGCGCAACCCGAGCCCGGCCCAGGCCGATCCTGGTTGCGACTAGTGGGAAATTGCGGGACTGCACCGGGACCACACGCTACGAACGATGTGAACAGGTTAGACGTGTCGGAGGCCAAGCGGGTCCGCGGCATTGACGCGATTTTTTCCAAGGTGTGTCGCATAGGTGTGATAGCAATGCGGCCATCAGTTGAGGATCCAGGATCATCCTCACCTACCAGCCAGGAGAGCATATGAGTGCGCCGCCGACCGCGAACCAGCGCAGAGTCGCTGAGAAGCTGATACTAGGGTCGGTTATCGACCGGATCGACGCTCGGTTCGAGCGAGCCGCTGAACTTCATCGCTGGGGTACGAACCCTCACAAGCCGGAGGCAGGCTCGGTAATGGCTGCCGACGAGGCCGGGTTTCTCACGGCATTCTCCAGCAACCCGGTCATGTGGATGGCCTCCTACCCGATCTCGATGGCGACTGAGAGCATGGGTGCAGCCGGCTACATGTTCAGCCAACGGCATGAGACTGGAAAGACTCGACTGGGTCCGGTGCTTGCAGAGTGTCGTGCAGCACTTGAAGCCGCCTCGAGGGCTGTGTGGTTGCTGAGCCCGGTGGACCGCCAGGAACGACGCGACCGCATCACGCGAGCCATGCGTGAGGATGCGCGTCAAGAAGCATATTTCCTCGAGAACTTGGTCGCCGTCGATCCAGGTGATCGCCAAGCAGCAACTCGACAGGCAAAGCAGGCAACGCACCTCGCTGGCCTCCGAGCTGAAGCTGCGGTACTTCCCAAGATGATCGGCTTTCTCGGCGCGACCACCGAGGCAGGGGAGTGGTTGGTCGCGAACCCACCGCCTCACGCACGCGACCTCGTGCGCGGCAATCTCCATGATCTTGCAACGATGCTGTACTCGCTGACATCGGGGTTCACCCACGGACTCCCGTGGACAGTCGACTACGGCCGCGACGGTGGTGTGTTCTCGATGGTCTCCGACGCTATCGCGTGCGCAGTGCTCGTAACTGAGAGTGCGATCGCGCTCTATGAATCCCAAGCGCAGCAGGCTGGCCGGGAGCGCCTTGACACCGATCACTTCCCTGAGCGACTCCGACCTTCGATCGATGCGTGGAGCAAGCTCTACACAGTGTGAGCCCGCCTCCAGGCCGTCCACAGGCCGTCGGATGTCAGAAGGCGGCCAGAACGGGCGAGAACTGTTGAGATGCATTTCGCCAGCTCAGTAGAGGTTTTTGCTGAGTTGGTCGAGGTTGGTCGGAACAGGCTGAGAGATCACCCAGATCTACGAGGGCAAACAGGAATCCGCCGTATGCAGTCAGTTTCTGACTGTCAGTTGCGGTCGATGCCGTCAGGCCGCCTGAGCATATGGTCCATCAGCAGCCTCGATCGTTCTTCCAGCCGCTTGGCCTCCTCCGGGTCTGACTCAGGCTGGTTGACGGCCACGATCACGACGACCTTGCCGTCCTCACGCTTCTCTGGGTCCGACTGGTAGGTGATGATCTTGACGCCCATTGCTCGACCTGCACGTCATCCAGCCGATCGCGCCTCCGCTATCCCAGCCACATCTGCGGGATCGAAATGCTTGACCCATTGCCGATCGATTTCCAGGGAACGCATGATTCTCAACGTCAACTCATCAGTCGGCCCGCCCATGGAGCCGGATCCTACGCTTTCGCCGTCTGGGACGGCAATGGGCAATCATACCAAAGTGCCGCAGCGACAGGCCTTTTCCTCGGATCCCCGCGGGACCGGAACGACCACACGATACGAACGATGCCGAACGACCCCCATGTCGACGCCGTTAGTGCGCGAGCCAGCCACTGGCCCCGGTTCGGGGCGGGGCGCCACTCGCGGGGTAAGGTCGCTCGGCCTCCGACCCGTGTACTACTTTCCGACTACAAACGCCCGGTGATTCGGGCATACGACGTCAGACGGCGACGTAGTTGTAGTCACGGAACGTGCTGGTAGCAGCAGGTTTCGAGGAACAATGGCGGACAGCGACAGACGGCCGAGAGAACCGGCAGGTTTCTGGTTTCGAGTCCAGAGGGGGAGCAGTAAAGCCCTCTACCGCAGTGGTAGGGGGCTTTTGTTGTGTCGACAAGAAGAGTGACCCTCGGGTCAGGGCGTGGAATTTCGGGGCGGAACGGGAATGTCATGAGGCGGCGCCAGAGTCGAGGACTTCGGGGTGTTGCAGGGCGCATCTGATGTCCTCGGCGGAATCGTCGGTTTCTGGGATTTGAAAGTGGCCGACGAGGAGTATGCGGGTTCCGATGGCTCGGAGGTGGAGGGGGACGGTTCGGGTGGGGATGTCGCGGGCGATGCCGGACTCGCCGGTGACGCCCTCCAGCACGACCTTGGTGAAGCCACCGTTCAGGTGCATGGCTACCCGGGCGGGTTGGCGAAAAGGTCGTCCGTCCTTCATGAGTCGGCCTTCCGCGCTTGAGTTCTATCGCTGCCCGTGAGTTCGGTCATTGCTTGGTGAAGGCGATGTGCATCCAGGGGTGCCAGGTGGTGCCGTCTTCGGAGCGTTCCCACAGGGCGGTCATCGAGGTGCCGTCGGGGGCGACGGTGAGGGTGGAGCGGACGGCGGTGGTTTCGGTGTTTGTGGGGGCGGCGGG
>NZ_JACBIU010000073.1:0-398 GCF_013839555.1 Nocardia sp. GTS18
CACCTCCTTTCTAAGGAGCATCTCCAGTCGACTGTTCACAGAGGTGAATGTGTCGCTGGCAGAGCCGTTTTGGACTCACATGTAGTCCAGCGGAGCTCATGGGTGGAACGCTGACAACCTCATCGCACTGAGTCGGAGCAAAGTCTTCGGCTGTGGTGATATACCGACACACTATTGGGTCCTGAAAGAACACGCGAAAGTGTTTTTTCAAGGCAAAGCAAACGATCCTCCCGGATCTCCTCGATACTGCCGGCGCAAGCTGAGTCAGTCTTGGAACATGGTTTCGGGTGGGTGTGTTGTTTGAGAACTGCACAGTGGACGCGAGCATCTTTGTTAGTAAGTGTTTAAGAGCGTACGGTGGATGCCTTGGCACCAGGAGCCGATGAAGGACGTAGGAG
>NZ_JACBIU010000074.1:0-396 GCF_013839555.1 Nocardia sp. GTS18
TACCCAGACCTACTCAGCAGAATTACCCGCCGGCGGTTTCGAGGAAGATCTCATCGGATCGTTTGTTCTTGCCTTGAAAAAACACTTTCGCGTGTTCTTTCAGGACCCAATAGTGTGTCGGTATACCCATCGCAGCATCGGACTGAGCCGACGCTGTATGCGATGAAAATTGTCAGCGTTCCACCCATGAGCGTCCGCAGACCTACATACGAGGTCTAAACGGTCTCTGACACAACCACTCTCGACTCTTCGAGGTGTTCGTGTAGATGTGCTCCTTAGAAAGGAGGTGATCCAGCCGCACCTTCCGGTACGGCTACCTTGTTACGACTTCGTCCCAATCGCCGATCCCACCTTCGACGGCTCCCTCCCACAAGGGGTTAGGCCACCGGCTTCGGG
>NZ_JACBIU010000075.1:0-305 GCF_013839555.1 Nocardia sp. GTS18
CGAGGCCGACCGTCACGCTCTGTACCTGCGCCACCGTGGCGAGGGTGTCGCGGGGGAGCAGGGCGCACACGTCGATCTGCCTGGTCGCCTGTGCGACGGTGGCGCGCTGGGCCTCGGTGTCGGCGGGTGCCGACCAGAACTCCGGTGGCGGTGCCGGGATGGCGGGCGGCGGTGGCGGGGTGTCGGCGGGGTTCGGTGCGTCGTCGCCGCAGCTCGTGAGGACCAACAGCGCGAGCGCGGCGAGTGTGAAGCTGCGCAACATCGTCACCCCTGTTCTCGAACGCGAGCCGAAACCGGTGCCTGGT